>CAYSEL010000147.1:0-6509 GCA_964430035.1 uncultured Candidatus Bathyarchaeia archaeon | reverse complement strand
TTACAATAACTATACATCGTTTACCGCCCTTAAGAACTACATGAACCTTTTCAAAAATGGACTTCAACTCCTCCATAAATTTATTAAAATCTGAAATGTTTCCAAGATCTCTTTCTAAAGATGAATACGGTCTCGGTTCTTTGTAGTCAGCTGTCCTTTTTCTTGTATGAATATTCCAGTATGGAGGGGATGTTATTACTAAATCAACAGAGTTAGGCTTAACATACTTTAAAAGATTCTTAGCGTCTTCACAATAAATATCAGGATCTTCAACTCCGAGATGTATAAGCTTCTGCTGAGAAAGCCTCTTCTTCGCAAGTTCAACGAAATCCGAGTTAATGTCAAAACCAATCCCTTTTCGCTCTAAATCCCTCGCAGCAATTATTGCGCTACCACTACCCATAAAAGGATCTAGAACCACATCGCCCTTACTCGTATAAATTTCAATTAATCTCCGACACAATTCTACTGGAAACATGGCAGGATGCTTAAGTTTGCTCTCTTCTCTCGACTTAACAATCTCCCATATGCTAATGGAATACCTCTCCCAGGTTTTCCCATCTAGCTCATTCAACCTTTCCTTTTTCCTAAGCGTTGCTTGAACTTCTTGATCATCCATTGACTTCACTAATAACCAATTCTAACAAGTTATTTATAAGTTTGAGACGACTAAGCAAACATGAGAGTTCAACATCATACGCACTATTTGCCAACTCTTCCCAAAACCAAAAACTAAGAACAGACCTATTAAGCGATATGACCACTTTCAGATTAGCAACATAGTAAAAGCGACTTCTTTTAGTTGCTGTTAGCAGGAGTTGAAAGGTTCGTTTGGCTTAATTAATTATTTTTAAGCTTATGAGCTTCGTTAAGGAGGGAGCTAAGGCTCTTGTCATGATGTCTTCAGCTATGCCTCTATTCTCTTCTGGATTATACGGGGCTTCCATTTTTGGAAATAAGGGAAAGACGAGCAATTTCCCAGTCAATCTACATTTGCAACTTCCACCCAGTCCCCTCAAGCTTATCTTCGATAACGAATCCAAGTTTCTGAAGTCGCTCTCTGATATCATCCGCTATCTTCCAATCTTTCCTTTTCCTAAATTCCTCCCTTAAATCAAGGATTAAACCCATAAGACCCTCCACAATACCTTCTTCACTGATCTCAGCCTTGCGTTCAGGAATTTTTATGCCTAAGACCCCTAGGAGTTTTGTAAATGTTTCCGTCACCATCCTTTTAGTTGATGCTCTTATCTCTTTATGTTTGTCGACATAGATGTTCATGGCTTTTGCAATTTCTAGAATTGCGGAGATTGCGAGGTGACTGTTGAAGTCGTCATCCATAGCCTCTTCAAAATTTCTCTTTCCATCCTCTAGTGCGGACAAAAGTTCATCAACGCTAGATGTATGAGAATCAGATTCCTTCAAGGCTTTAAACCTCTCGAAGGAATTCTGTAACTTTTTCAGGTTTGTCTTAGCGATTTCCAGATTCTCCTTATTAAAGTCTAAGGGGACTCTATAATGTGCCGAAATCAGAAACAGTTTAAGCTCCATAGCCTCACACATTTTCAAGGCGTCTCTGACAGTTATGAAGTTTCCAAGAGACTTCGACATCTTGCGCCCATCCACCGTCAACCACTCGTTGTGAAGCCAGTATCTTACGAAGGGCTTCCCCGTCTCTGCCTCAGCCTGAGCAATCTCATTCTCATGATGTGGGAATATTAAGTCCTTTCCGCCCATATGTATGTCTATGGTCTCACCTAAGTACTTCATCGCCATCGTTGAGCATTCAATATGCCAGCCGGGTCTACCCTTCCCCCATGGGCTCTCCCATCCTATTTCACCCTTTTTCTGAGCCTTCCATAAGGCGAAGTCAGATGGGTTCTTTTTCTTTGGGTTCACGTCTATCCTAGCACCTATTCTTATGGCTTCAGCCTTGTTTGCTGAGAGTTTGCCGTAACCTTCAAATTTTGAGGTGTCGAAATAGACATCTCCATCGACTTCGTAAGCAAACCCTTTGTCGATTAACTTTTGGATGGCTTCGATCATTTCGGGAATATGCTGGGTTGCACGCGGGTTGACATTAGGTTTTCTAATTTCTAATTTTTCCATATCTTCGAAGTAAGCGTCGCTGTAGATTTCTCCAAGTTCCTGGACGCTAAGCCCAGTCTCTCTCGCCCTTTTAATCATTTTGTCGTCGATATCTGTTATGTTACGGACAAGTTTTACCTTGAACCCCTTATATTCAAGGTAGCGGCAGACAACATCGGCTATAACGAAAGCTCTTGCGTTGCCTATATGGATGTAGTCATAGACGGTTGGACCGCATACGTAAATGCGAACTTCACCTTCACGTAAAGGTTTGAATTCTTCCTTCCTTCCCCCAAGCGTATTGAAAATCATGAGAGTCATAGATAGCGCCAAGCCTCGACTTTTCTAGAAAGAGTAGTTGTTAGTCACAGTTATAAAGATTCAAAATTTTCCTTGAGTATTAAGGAAGAATCTTTCTTAGAATCTGGAGAATCTTCTCTCTTCCTTTGCTCCACGAGGTTACCACGCATAATGCGATGGATGCGACTACAATAAGCGCTGAGAAGACAAGTTCGCCCATAAGATTGCTTAGCTCTGCGTAGATGATGCCGCCTAATGCTGCAGCTAAGGAGTAGTATAGAACTTTGCCCGCTATCTGGATGATTAGGAACTTCTTCATCGATAAACGTGAGGAGCCGGCTAAAAGCGCGATAGGAGTATCCGGTAGCGGAGAAGACGCAACTATTAAGAGGGCCAAGATTCCATACTTATTCATCCATTGTGATAGCGGATTATTTTGCCTATCCTTTTGAAAAACCTTGCTGATTCCTAAGCCCCAATAGTAGGTTGTAACCTCACCTATCGCTGCCCCGATCCCAGCTGAGAAACCAAGTATGAAAGGTTGATAATGCTTTGTTAGGTTTATGAATGCTGGAACGAAAAGATTTCTCCCAATGACTGATAAATGGCCGAACAAGGATGACAAGAATATGCCTATGAGACCGGCTTCTTCGACGATGTTGCTCACGAATAGTGTCTGATATATGATAATGGCTGATAACACTGCAGTCGCAAAGAGTGCAATAATACTTAGTAGATCTTTCCTTTTCATCTTTTCTTTTCCTCAGTATTCACCGCTACGTGTGGAGGCACCTTTCCCCTTTATTGAAGGATTAATTAAAGTGTTGCGAACGGAGAATGCATAAAGATAATTGTAAGAAGGTGGAAAATCTCAGGTGAGGGTTGAGCTGTAGTGGTTGCAAACGCAAATAGGCTCCTTAAGGTTGAGGGGTCATTTGAATGCATACTCGTTGAACGATTAAATAGGTTTGTCATAAAGGTGATTTTGGACGGCAGAACGCAGAGGGCATACATTAATAATACTGGGAGGCTCGCTCAATACTTAGCCAAAGGAAGGAGAGGCTTCTGCATAAGAAATGTGAAGAGTAACAAGACGGATTGCCGATTATTCTCTGTGGGTAAAGATAGATCAGCCGCCCTCATCGACACACATCTCCAAATGAAAGCCTTCGAGAAAGCTGTTGAGTTCAGTTTGATCCCATGGCTTAAGGGATACAGAATTCTGAAGAGAAACGTATTTTTAGATAGTTCAATCATCGATTTTCTGCTTGAATGTGGCGAAAAGAAACTGTATCTGGAGGTTAAAAGCGCTGTTTTTCTTGACGGTCGGTTCGCCATGTACCCAGACTGCTTATCTACACGGGGCAGAAGGCATATTGAGAGACTTATACGCCACGTGAAGAACGGAGGGTTTGCAAGTATATTATTCATTGCTGCTATGGCGGAGGCTGAGGCTTTCCGACCTAACTGCTATATTGACCCTGTCATCTGTAAACTATTGAGGGAGGCGCATAATGAAGGTGTGGATTTAAAATGCGTTAAGATGTGCTATTGCCCTGAAGACTCTTTCATTTACCTGTTGGACGCCGACCTTAGGGTTGAGGTTCCGCCACCTTGAAGACGAATATTTTGGAGGTTTCTACCATCTGCGCCACCTCCTTACATTTCTGCGTAATCTAATTAGATAGTAGATTTGCAGGATGAGTAGCACTAAGATTATGGTTAGAAGCCCTAGAGTCACCGTTCTGATTTCTATGCTTTTTACAAAAAAGCTTATTATCACTAAGCTGATGAGAACCATCACGATGAAGGTTCTAAGTATCCTTAACAAGAGCAATTGTCTTCTAACCTGTCTACTCTCATCTCGCCACTCGAAAAAGACTATTTCTATAAACGCTTGAAATTGCCTATAGGGAACCAAAAAGTTTAATACTCTTGAAACTTCTATAGGCTTCATTCTATTCGGTATTGGTATCACAATCTCATTCTCCATCTTATTTTTCGATCGGTCAAGTTGTATTTTTTTATACAGCACCTCTAAACCTAAAACTTTTGAGCTTCAACAAAATTTTTCGAGTTTCATTTGAACTTATTTTAGAAACGCTTCATGATATCTTTTTAGTTAAGCGTCTTAGGTTGATGTTTCTCTCACCTAAAAATGACCTAATTTGTGAAGGATAAAGAAAGGGACATTTCCTTACTTTGTCTGAGATCTTGGCGACCTTTTAAAAGGAATGAGATTTTATTATTGAAGCTTAGGTGGAAATAGTCATGCCCAAAAGTTATGCCAGTGAGGATGCCGTTTTGGCAGATGATTTCGCTTCTCGGATACCTCTCTCGGTCAACCAGAATCTTCTCGGGGTTGATTCCGGATCGTATTTCACCCATCCATATCTGTCTGCTAGAACCTTGGATGAGACCATTGTCACCGTTCTTATGAATATGCCTTCAGGGGAGCATCTGACAAGTTCGCCGAACTCTGGGTCTTTCTTCATCTCCTCAACGATTTTGTTAGCTTCGACCCCATGTTTCTCGTCGGCTGCGCCAAGCCTATCCAACGCCCTCATTATCATCTTATTAAGTCGACCCCGTACTGCTCTGGCCATTCTGGCGGCAATGATGCGTGGGAAAGCGGGCCTTGGCGGACCCATTTCAACATCCTTGTATCCTTCGCTGTCAAGCATCTGAATTATTTTTGACGCCTCTCTTAAGGTATTAACTCTGACGCGAACTTCATATAAACGTTCAGGTTCCATAGTTTGCACCTTCATCTACGTTAATGATTATCATTCGTATTTAAGGTTTACGTTTAGATAACATATCATAAACATAATTGGAGATTCTTGCTATGAATTAATTCAGACAATTTTTCCCAGAAGTCTCATCGAACGGCGGCTGTGTAGAACATCTTTTCCTAAAGCGATTCCCTAAATGCTGAAGCTTGGATTTTTGGTCTTTTCACATGTTAGAATCTATAGTTTTCCTTTAGTTGCTAATTTCTTTGCTGCATGGACCTGTTTTCAAGTTTCTTTAAAGAGGCTCAGTGATAACCCTTTTTTGAAATTTCATCCCGCTTTTACGCAGTTTCATAATCTAATTTTTTAGATAAATAAATTTAAATTTTTATACATCTTTTCTTCTAATGGAATTGCTGATTGCCACGAATAGGTTTCAGCTAGAAATGGGGTTTAGGAGATGAAGTACGTAAGGAAACGAGACGGCCGATTAGAATCTTTTGATGCTGAACGTATAACAAACGCTATCTGGAAGGCTGCAAGAGCTGTCGGGGGGACAGATAAAGAGCTTTCCAAGAAGCTAAGCGATCAAGTAGTCAAGGAGCTTGAGAAAAGGTTTGGCGAGGATGGCGTCCCGACAGTTGAAGAGATCCAAGACATGGTTGAAAAGGTTCTCATAGAGAACGGGCATGCCAGAACGGCGAAAGCGTACATACTTTACCGAAAGCAACATCAAGACCTCAGAGAGCTTGCCGCTCTTCTGAGCTCATCAGATCTTGTTGAGCAGTATCTCGATCTCAACGACTGGTATGTCCGTGAGAACTCTAATATGAGCTATTCCCTTCAAGGATTGAACAACTATCTCACTTCTAAGGTTATAGAAAAATATTGGTCAAGCAGGATATATCCGCCTCACATTGCAGATGCTCACTATTCAAGCGACATACACATTCACAATCTTGGGGTTTTAGGGCCTTACTGTGTTGGTTGGGATTTGAGAGATCTTCTGCTCTCAGGCTTTAGGGGTGTGCCTGGAAAGATTGAGAGTAAGCCGCCAAAGCATTTCAGAACTGCCTTGGGGCAGGTGGTCAATTTCTTCTACACATTGCAGGGCGAGGCGGCTGGTGCCCAGGCTTTCAGTAACTTCGACACTTATCTAGCGCCTTTCATCCGCTATGATGGACTTGACGAGAAGGAAGTAAGGCAGGCTCTTCAAGAATTCTTCTTTAACATAAATGTTCCAACCCGTGTAGGTTTTCAAACTCCCTTCACAAACATAACGCTCGACCTAACTGTTCCAGAGTTCATGAAGGATGAGCCTGTCATCATCAGCGGATCCATTATAGATGATACATACGGAGACTTTAAGGAGGAGATGGATCTCTT
>CAYSEL010000146.1:0-5850 GCA_964430035.1 uncultured Candidatus Bathyarchaeia archaeon | reverse complement strand
AAGAATACGTTTCCGGCGGTAAGCTGGGCCGGATCTACTATACAAGGTTCACAACTATTCGTCGAAGGGGACGACCTGGCATAGACATACTAAAAGAATCTAAGTGGTTTTTAGATTCATCCAAGGCTGGAGGAGGCGCGCTGATCGATATCGGCTGCTACGACATTGATCTCATGTTGTATATACTTGGAGATTTAAAACCGCTCTCTGTAAGCGCTATTGCATTCAGGGGTGTTGGTGGACGCCTTAAGCTAGAAGCAAAATATGATGTGGAGGAGCACTCATCAGTTTTCGTCAAATTTAAAGATGGCTTAGCCTCATCTTTCGAGACCACATGGGCAGCAAATATCAGTCCCTATCAAGAGATACTTATATTCGGTTCCAAAGGCGGGTTGATGCTTAACAGGTTTAGTCCATTCACATATTTCAGCGAGAAGGATGGTAGAGGCATAGCCTTATCCTATGATTTATCTGCTGATTGGGAGTCAATTCAAAGCCTCTTAATTGAGGATTTTACTAAGGCATGCTTAGAGAATAGGCTTCCGAAAACCCCTGGCAAAGACGGCTTAAAAGTTATGCAGATAATTGAAATGGCATATAAATCAGCTAAATTGAATAGAGAAGTAAAAATAGACGAAATATGATCAGTAGGCTGGCTTTTATTTACTTCTTTCAGAAAATTTTCCTTAATTTTTATTTTTACCAAAAAGTTTTTGGGTAAGGTAAGATTTTTATTATTACCTTTAGAGGCAGCCTCCAATGGATCTCGCCGTTCAAATTGACGGTCTTACTAAAGTTTATAATGGGAAAATAAAGGCCCTAGATGGGGTTAACTTAACAGTTGAGGCCGGCAAATCCTTCGCATTATTGGGGCCTAATGGTGCTGGAAAGACTACGCTGATGAGAATTCTGACAACACAGATTAAGCCAACATCAGGGGAAGCCTTACGTTTTCGGCCTTAATGTGGTTTATGAAGGAAGTAAAGTTAGAGAATTAATAAATTATGTTCCTCAAGAAATGAGCGTCTGGACCGATATTAGTGGTTACGAGAATCTTTTGGTGTACGCAAAAATTTTTGATATAACGCATCATGAAAGAGAAAAAATTGATTTAGAAGCGCTGGAAAATATGGGTCTAATTAATGTTAAAGATGACCTAGTTAGGACTTATTCTGGCGGAATAATAAGGAGACTTAAATAACATGCGCCATGCTCATTAAATCGAGAATTATGTTTTTAGAGGAGCCCACCATTAGCTTAAAAATAATATTGGGTGATAAACATGACAATAGATGAAGATTTTAATTGAAAAAATACGCTAAGTATGGTGAGGCTTTCGATTGCAAAGCAGTATGGAAGAAGAGATGACTCCTAAGGAGAGGTGGCTGGCTGTTTTAAGGAGAAGAAAACCCGACAGAATCCCGATGGATTACTGGGGTACAAGCGAGGTTACCGACGCGCTCAGAGAGTATCTGGGATGTAAAAGCATGAAGGAAATGTATAAACGCTTACATATAGATGCTGTCATAACGGTTCAGCCAAAATATGTTGGGCCGCCGATACCTGAGGATTCAGACATATATGGCTGCCGCTACAGAGACATTAAATATAAGTCAGGCATATACAGAGAATGCGTCCACCATCCATTAGCCGAATATAAAACTGTTGAAGAGATCAAGAGAAATTATAATTGGCCAACGGTTGACCTCTATGACTATTCAGTTATCCCTGAGCAGATAGCTGGATGGGAGGATCATCCAGTTCAGGGCGGCGGGTCGGAGCCATTCTTGATCTATAAGAATCTTCGTGGGCAGATGCAAGAATACATCGACCTAATAGTTAACCCGGAAATTGTGCATTACTGCCTTGATAATCTCTTCGATTTCTGCTATGAAAACACGAAGCTTATTTATGAACAAATTCCAGGTAAGGTTCTGCTCTCATATGTCGCTGAGGATTTGGGGTCGCAGACGGGACTATTATATTCGCCGAGACAGATTAAGGAGTTCTTTTTGCCGAGAATGAGGCGTATGATTGACTTAGTCCATCACCACGGTGTTTACGCATTTTTCCACAGTGACGGGTCGATTAGAAGGATTATTCCAGACATGATTGAGGCCGGCATAGATATTCTAAATCCGATCCAATGGAGATGTAAAAATATGGATCGAGAAGATCTTAAAAGAGAAATCGGCGGCAAAGTCATATTTCACGGCGGAATGGACAATCAGCAAACGCTACCCTTCGGATCAGAAGAGGATGTTCGACAAGAAGTTAGAGATAATATTCGCATACTTGGCAGAAGCGGTGGATACATACTTGCACCGTGCCATAATATACAACCCATCACACCTATACAGAATATATTAGCCATGTACGATGAAGGCTACAGATACGGACGAAACATTTAAGATTTAAGAAAAGATGAGAGAAGCAAATGGGGGATTTGAGGGATACCGAATCTATTAAAGGCTCTAATAGCATTCTCCATCATCATTATCTTAATTTCTGAGTTAGCGGTTTATGCGCAGATAACACTTACGCGGAAACCCATCGCCAAATTAGCCACAACAACAAGCGTATATGATTCTTTTTAAGGAAACCCGTAGAGCAAGTAGCCATTTTTCGTAAACATGCGATTTTAGGGTTTAATATGCATTTCTAGGATTAGAAAGATATGTCAAATTTTGTTTAGAGCACAAAACAACATTCAAATAAAATTTCTAAACGAGGTGGCAGCTACTAGAGACATCACATACTTTTTTTAACGGCGCTATTGGTAGCAATAACTACAAACTTATGAAAGCCTTCATACCGTCAATTAATGCCTATTTTCTATTTTTCTTCCATCCAAGGATCAATAACCACTTTTATAGCATTAGAACTTCGATCTTCAAGAGTCTTAAAGGCTTCTTCAATCTTTTCTAACGGAAACTTATGCGTAACGAACTTCTTTACGTTAACCTTTCCGGACGCTATGAGGTTTACCGCTTCAAGGTATTGTCGCCTATTGGAAGCATTGGCGCCGTGAATATGAAGTTCGTTGTAGTGGATTAAGTTTGTATCAATTTGGACGTATGGGTCATCTTTTGAAACGCCAGCAAAATAGCTTACATCCGCATCGACCGCCGCCATTTCGAGGGCTTGCCTCTGAACATCCTTATCTGAAGTCGCACATATGACGACGTCTGCTCCCACACCATTAGTTAACTCTAACACCTTTTTAACCGGGTTCTCTTTACTGGCGTCGATGAAGAAGTCAGCTGGCAACCCAATCTTTTCAGCCAAGATTAAACGGGGAGAAGTCCGATTTACAAGAATAACTTTGGCGCCTTGATGCTTGGCGTATTCCGTGTGAAGCATACCTATTATGCCGGCACCGATTATAACTGTCGTGAAGTTTGGGGCCCGTTTCCTAAACGGGTACCACCCATTAATTACGCAGGAGAGAGGCTCAACTATACTTGCTTCTTCAAAGGACAAATCATCAGGTATTTTAATGACGCATCCCTGCTTAACTGCATTCTTTGGAACCAAAAGGAATTGTGAGAATCCACCATTATATTGATACCCTATAGCATCATATTTTCTTCTACATCGGTTTTCTTCTCCCCTTTTGCAAGCATCGCATTCTCCGCAGCCAATAACTGTCTCTATTACTACCTTTTCACCTACTGAGTAGCCCTTTACTCTGGCGCCGACCTCTTCTATAATGCCTGCTATTTCATGACCAGTAATGGGCACGTCAATTCTTTTTTCTCCGCGAAATATTCGTAGGTCAGTTCCGCAAATTGCACATATTTTTACCTTTACCAAAACTTCTTCAGAGCCGCATCTCGGCTTTTCTACCTCTCTTATTTCGAAATGTTCTTTTCCCGCAAGTATTGCTGCTTTCATCTTCTCGCACACAACAAATCTAGGTATGAATTAAAAGAAAAAGTTTTCTATGTGTTTCGTAACGGATTTAAGAAAGTGAAACCAATAAAGAGTCACCATGTAATATCTGAAGTGAGATGCGTGAAGAGCTGATTCACATGGTTGTCGAAGTCATAATGCCTAAGATGGGTGAAACGGCAGAAAAGGGCAAGATTGTTAAGTGGCTTAAAAAAGAAGGTGAAAAAGTAGAGAAAGGTGAACCACTTCTCGAGATAGAGACAGAAAAGACGACAATAGAGGTTGAAGCCAGAGCCTCAGGTATACTCAGAAAGGTACTGGCGAAGGAAGGAGAGGAATTGCCAATTGCAACAGTAATAGCTTATATTGGAGAGAAGGACGAACCCCTTCCAGAACAGACGGTTCGAGTATCTCAGCCTTCGATTACAACCGCCATAAAAGAGACTGGCGAAGTCACATTAGAAAAAAGAGAGAAACTTGAAGTAAAAGAGGGTTTAAAGATTAAGGTTTCACCCTTAGCGAAAAAGATTGCGGAAGAGAAAGGTGTCGACCTTTCGAAAGTAATTGGCACGGGTCCAGAAGGGAGAATAACTAAGGAGGATGTCCTTAATTACTTAGCCAGCAAACCTCCAGCTCCAATCGTTAAAGAGACAGTCTTGGAAGCCGCTATCCCAGAGTTTCACATTGTACCTATGTCCAGCATGCGAAGGGCTATCGCCAAGAAGATGGCAGAGAGTAAGATGCATGTTCCACACTTCTATGTCAGCATGGAGATTGATATGACCGAAGCCGCCAAGATGAGGGAGAATCTGATACAGTCATTTGAGGCTAAGACAGGGGTAAGATTGTCTTTTACTCACCTAATCATTAAAGCTGTGGCAATGGCTCTTAAGGAGTATCCTCAGCTCAATTCAAGCCTTGATGGTGAAAACATCAAAATTTGGCGGGACATAAACATAGGCATAGCCGTCAGCCTGGATGATGGGCTTATTGTTCCAGTTCTTAGAGGAGCCGATAGGATGGATCTTCTCCAAATATCTTCAGAAACGGAAAGACTTATTACACGAGCAAGAGAGAAAAAGTTACGTGAAGAAGAGTATTCCGGCGGAACCTTCACAATATCGAATATGGGCCCTCTCGGAGTGGAATCATTCATCGCCATAATCAACATTCCTGAGACAGCGATCCTCGCCACTGGCAAAATATCTGAAAAACCAGTTATTCAGAATGGACAGATTACGATAAGAAAGATGATGAACGCAACCTTGTCGGCAGACCACAGGATTGTCGACGGATCCGTTGCGGCAAAATTCCTAAACCGAGTGAAACAGATCCTCGAAGCACCTTATAACCTCATAATGCCTATGTAATGAAACTGTTACAAGATTGCTGAAATATCTAAAAGTAATAAAAAAGAGCGTCGCCCCAGCCTTCCTTTACTTCACGAGATCTAGAAGCGTCCGCGCCTGCAGGAGAATCACAAGCGTGGATTACATCGTTAACGAATCTATAAGGGGGAGGCAAAAGCTGCAATAGAACGAAACCTGAATTGCCAAGCTGAAGATATTCTACACAGCCAGTCTCTCAATGTCCTAACCGCCTCTAAAAGCGCTTCTTCACCCAACTTTCACACCAGAAATTAAGGCTTCCGGATATTTGTAAGGCTTTCTTGGCCTTAAAAAAGGTCACAAAAAGCCTCTACTTCAGACTGGAAGGGAATCACACTAAGGGTTTGGTGCGGCCGCCGGGATTTGAACCCGGGTCGTCGGCTTTCTTCTCGCCTATGAACGGGAGGCCGGCGTCCTAGACCAGACTGGACTACGGCCGCCTCTCAATATCCTCTGAGGAGAGTAAATTTAAATCTCTTACGCATCACTCTAGTCCTATCCCGCAATTCAAGAATTGCAACCCATATTATTTCCGATGTCTCTTTCAAGGTTAAAAGAAGATTGAAGG
>CAYSEL010000145.1:0-6120 GCA_964430035.1 uncultured Candidatus Bathyarchaeia archaeon | reverse complement strand
GCTGCTGAGAATGAGAAGGTGAAGATTGCTGAGTGCAGACCGATAAGTAAGACAGTCTCCTATGTCGTAATTGAGAAAATAGAGAAGTGACATCAAGATGGCGGCTAAAGCAAAGGGAAGGGCACTCGTCGCAAAAGGGGTTATAGGAAACAGACCTAAAATCTCGAGGGGTCTGCCTGTAGGTTCCCTAATAAGGTGCGCCGATAACTCAGGAGCAAAGATGCTTAGGTTGATTCAAGTCTTAGGTTATAAGGGACGGTTGAGACGTCTTCCTGAAGCTTCAGTCGGTGATGTTGTAATCGCTTCTGTCAGAAAGGGAACACCAGACATGAGAAAGAAACTCTTTAGAGCCGTCATAATCAGACAGAAGAGACCTTTCAGACGTCTGGAAGGAAACTGGGTGCAATTTGAAGATAACGCCGCAGTTATAATCACGCCAGAAGGAGAGATGAAAGGTTCGGAGATACGTGGTCCAGTGGCGAGAGAAGCGGCGGAAAGGTGGCCGAGAATAGCAAGCGCTTCAAGCATAATAGTTTAGTTTTGGGTGAAATGTAATGAAAGACGCAACTATGAAACCAAGCAAGCAGAGAAGGTTCCTTCTTAACGCGCCTCAGCATCTGCGTGGTCACATCGTCTCCGCCCATCTTTCAGAATCGTTAAGGAATACCTATAAGGTGAGGTCTATGACCCTAAGAAGTGGCGACACCGTTAGGATAGTAAGAGGCGACTATAAAGGCTATGAGGGGAAGGTTCTAAGGGTTGACAGAAAGAAATATAGAGTCTTTATCGAAGGGATAACCCGGGAAAAGGCTGACGGATCATCAATACTTATCCCAATTCACCCCTCTAAAATCGAAATTGTACGGTTAAACCTAGATGACAAATGGAGAAACAAAATATTGAAAAGGAAGAAAGCTCTTGAAAAGGCTGAATCGCCTGAATTGGCAAAAGAGGCTAAGCCTGCTGAAGAATCTTCGGCGGTTATGGCCAAAGTTGAAGGAGGAGAATGAAAACGAGGAGGAAAGGAGGAGGCGGTCACCTAAAACGTGAAGTAGCGCCAAGCTTCTGGCCCGTCCACAAGAAAGAAGCTGTCTGGTCAGTAAAGCCTATGCCGGGTCCACATGCGATTCACAGATGCATACCTTTAGGCATCATTGTACGCGATGTTCTCGGATTGGCCGATACTAGGAGGGAAGCAAAAAAGATAGTCTCTCAAGGTAAAATTTTTGTAGATGGAAGGCCAAGGCGTGACGACCGCTTTCCAGTAGGTTTAATGGATGTTGTTTCAATTCCCGAGGTGAAAAAGAGTTACCGCGTCGTGCCGTCGGAGAAAGGCTTAACCTTACATCCAATAGCTGAAGATGAGGCAAGTTTCAAGATCTGCAGGATCGAGAATAAGAGAACGGTTAAGAATGGGCATATAGAAGTTAATCTTCATGATGGAAGAAACTTTCTAATCCGTGTTGAGGACCCGTCAAATCCTAGAGAAGACATTTACCGCACATTGGATACTTTAAGGATAAGTATTCCGGATCAAGAGGTTCTGGAACACTTTAGGGTTGAAAAGGGCATGTTTGCATCCCTTGTTGATGGGGCAAACATTGGAAAGTTCGGGGCGATATCATCGATTACAGAAGAGAGAGGGCAGAAACGTCGAAAATGGCTTGTAACTATTGAAGACAGAGAGGGAAGAAGTTACCAAACAATTCTCGATTACGTCTTCGTCATAGGTGATGAGACTCCTAGAATATCCCTACCCAACTTAGAAGGGGCTGAGAAGTAGATGCTGACGAAAGAAGATAGTGAAAGCTCGAGGGTTAATCCAATGATTAAACCTAAGATCGAGAAAGTAGTCGTCAATGTCTCAGTCGGAAAGTCCGGTGAACCCCTCGAGAAGGCTATGACGATTATAAAAGAGTTAACTGGCCAGAAACCATGCGTAAGAAGGGCTAAAAAGACTATAAGAGACTTCGGAATAAGGAAGAAAGAACCCATAGCCTGCCTCGTCACACTTCGCGGAGAAAAAGCTGTGAATTTCCTTAAAAGGGCATTAGAAGCTGTTGACAACAAGATACGAAAAGAGTCTTTCGACAAACGTGGAAACCTATCCTTCGGGATCAAGGAACACATAGACATAAGCGGCACACGGTACTCGCCTGATCTTGGAATAATAGGCATGGACGTTTCAGTTGCGTTATGCAAGCCAGGATACAGGGTAAAGTATAGGCGGAGAGCTAAGTCCAAGGTAGGAGCGAAGCATCTATTGACGCCCGAAGAGTCCATTGCATTTATGAAGGACGAGTTCGGTGTCCAAATCATGTAGGAGGAGCAGAAGTGAGCCGCCAGCCAGTGAGGAAAGAGAGAAAATTCGGAAAGGGAAGCAGACCCTGCAAAAGATGCGGGTCCTACGGCCCAATTATACGCCGGTATGGCATTAACCTCTGTCGGCAGTGCTTTAGTGAGGTTGCTGAGAAACTGGGCTTCAAAAAATACGAGTAGAAGGTGACGGTGAAAAGATGGATACCATTGCTAATGGGCTTACAACGATAATGAATAACGAGCTCAGAAGAAGAAAGGAGTGTATAATTACACCTGCCTCTAAACTCTTAGGAAACGTTCTAAGAGTTATACAGATGAATGGTTACATTGGGGAGTTCGAGTTTATTGATGATGGTCGTTCAGGAAAATTCAGAGTGCAACTTTTGGGTCGAGTGAATAAGTGCGCAGCTATTAGGCCTAGATTTATTGTAAAGGCTAATGAGATTGAAAAGTGGGAGAAGATTTATCTGCCCTCTAAAGATATGGGCGTCATTGCAATCTCGACACCTCTCGGCGTACTATCACACCGAGAAGCCAAGCAGAGGAAGGTTGGCGGTTGTCTTCTAGCCTATGTCTACTGAGGTAGGAGCCGCTGAAGCATGTTTGAGGTAAACTCCAAAATTGTCGAAATCCCAGAAGAGGTCACGGTTACTTTAGACGGCAAGAGGTTAGAGGTTAGAGGCGAGAAGGGAAGGCTCGTCGAAGACTTTTCTCAAGTCCCCGTCTCTCTCAGAATGGAGGATAGAAAAATAATAATTTCAACTTTTGAGTCCCGAAGGAAGACGTCTGCCCTTGTTGGCACAGTTTACTCCCATATTCGTAACATGATAAGAGGCGTCACGAAAGGTTTCACTTACAAGCTCAAAATAGTTTATTCCCACTTCCCAATATCGGTAAAGGTTGATCAAGACAAGGTCCTAATTGAAAACTTTATAGGGGAAAGAAATCCGAGGATAGCTAAAATTGTCGGAGAAACTAAAGTTACGATTAAAGGGGACGACATACTCGTGCAAGGCATAAACATCAAAGAAGTCAGCCAGACATCTGCAAACATTGAGCAAGCGACAAAAGTCAAGTCGAGAGACCCAAGAAAGTTTCTAGACGGGATATACGTTTACGAAAAGGTTGAGGGGATTGCAACTTGACCGAAAAAAGCCGCGACTTAGAGGCACTTGTAAAGAAACGGGAAAAAGAGAAGAGGAAGAAGCCAAACTTTCGACGTCAAGAGAGCTGGCGCTATAAACGCTTAGATAAAAGTTGGAGGAGACCGCGAGGCATAGACAATAAGATGCGAAAAAAAGTGAAGGGTTGGCCCGATTCCCCTAACATCGGCTATGGAGGTCCAAAAGTTTCTCAAGGTCTTCATCCTTCCGGCTTTAAGGAAGTAATCGTCCATAATGTCGACGAGTTAAGTGATGTTAAACCTGAGGTCGAGGCAGTTAGAATAGCTCATACAGTCGGTAAGAGAAAAAGAGTTGAGATCTTCAGTAAGGCTAAAGAGATGGGTATCCATGTGCTTAACCCGAAAGAATTCAAGGAACCTGAGAAACATACAGCCAAGGAAAAGGGCA
Organism: uncultured Candidatus Bathyarchaeia archaeon; assembly: GCA_964430035.1. GTDB lineage: Archaea > Thermoproteota > Bathyarchaeia > Bathyarchaeales > DTEX01 > JANXEA01. The sequence continues at coordinate 2,230 of CAYSEL010000145.1, read as the reverse complement.
CGTAAAGGAACGATTGAGAAAAAATTCGGTGATATGATTTGGATTTGAGAAGTCAACGTCGAATGGCTGCTGAGATACTTAAAGTAGGTGAGAGTAGGGTTTGGATAGATCCGGAGAGAATAGAGGATGTTGAGTCAGCAATAAGCAGGGAGGAAATAAGAAAACTCATCCATGAAAGGGCAATATGGAAGTTGCCATATAAAGGGGTCAGCAGAGCCCGCGTTCGCATCTTACATGAGAAGAAGAGAAAAGGTAAAAGAAGGGGGACAGGAAGCCGAAGCGGTTCTGAAGGAGCCAGATCCCCTTCGAAGAGGATCTGGATAAAAAAGATTAGGGCTCAGAGGAGACGGTTGCGTGAATTAAGAGATAAGCACATCATCACAAAGAGCGTCTATAGAAGGCTCTACATAATCGCGAAGAGCGGAGGTTTCCGTTCAGTAGCCGACCTTGAACGATACATCGACGCCAACAATTTGAGGAGGAGAAAGTAATGGCAAAAGGCGCGCACTATAATGTTCCCTATCGGAGAAGAAGAGAAGGAAAGACAGATTATAGGTTGAGAAAGAAACTAGTAATCTCCGGTCTTCCAAGACTTGTTGTGCGGAGGAGCAGGAAATATGTAATTGCGCAGCTTATTAAAGCGACTCCGATAGGTGATGAGGTAATAGCTTCAGCCTATTCGCGAGAGTTGAGAAGTAAGTATGGCTGGCTTGGAAACTGCGACAATATTCCCGCTTCCTATCTGACGGGGCTCTTATGCGGGTACAGATCAATTCTTAAAGGCGTTAAAGAAGCCGTCTTAGACATTGGTTTACATAGACCTACACGTGGTTCACATGTCTTTTCTGCGTTGAAAGGATTCATCGACGCCGGGGTTGAGGTTCCCCACGATGAAGAGGTTCTGCCAGATGAGAGCCGAATTTCCGGAGAACATGTAGCCAAATATGCAGCATATTTGTCCTCAAACGCGGATATTTATTCAAGAACGTTCTCGGGATATTTGTCTCGAGGTTTGTCTCCGCAGGAGATTCCGAAGCATTTCTCCGCTGTGAAGCAGAGAATTATCTCCGAATTTAAAGGAATGAATGTTAGCTCATGATTTACCTTTTTTTACGCTGATTCCATGTTAGCATTGCCTTTTGAAAGGTCTATCTTAACATGGTAAAGGTCTCCTTCAACTATATACTGCACCGGATAAACGGATCTTTTCAAGATGTGCATCATCTTGGTATTGTCTCTTAACACCCAAGCTACGAAGCCAAGAATCCCTTTTTTCTGAGCTATCTCAGCCAGATAATTAAAGAGGACAGTCCCTAAACCCTTATTCTGCCAATCGTCCCTAACGACTATAGCTACCTCGGCCAAGTCACTGTTTGGAATTTTCGAGTAACTCCCAACAGCGATGATGGTTTCACGTCCCTCTTCTTCCACAGAAGCCACAAGGACCATCTCATTGTTATAATCTACAATGACGTACGGCCAAACCCTTTTCAAGGGCATAGCCCTCAAAGAGCCAAAGTAACGTTTAATCACGGCTTCTTTCGAGAGGGAGTAGAAGAGATGCTGCTTCATAGAAGCGTCAGAAGGTTTGATAGGTCTCAAAATAACCTCTGTCCCATCCTTGAGTGTGACATTTCTCTCCAGATCTTCAGGATATTCAATCTCTGGGAACGGTAGAACCTCTTGAGGAACGTAACGGTGGCGTTTAGCCCATTTTAGAAGGTTGTTTCTGAACTTTGGATGTGCAATGTTGATAAGCGAAATCGCCCTCTCTTTTATAGTCTTCCCTTTCAGACTGGTTACGCCATACTCAGTGACCACATAATCTACGTCGCCCCTTGTCAAGACGGTCCCAGCCCCAGTCGTCAAGAAAGGCTTTATCCTCGATATTTTTCCTTCTTTAGCCGTCGAAGGGATCACTGTTATAGCCTTCCCATTCTTAGAAAGCATCGCTCCCCTCATAAAGTCGGCTTGCCCACCCAACCCACTGTAGAAACGGTATCCAAGAGAGTCTGAACAGACCTGCCCTGTTAGGTCTATCTCAAGCGCCTGATTTATTGCAACCATCTTTTCATGCTGGCTTATCACGATTGGGTTGTTTACGTAACTTGACTCGTAAAACTCAACCATTGGGTTATTGTCTATGAAGTCGTAGAGACGCCTAGTCCCCATAGCGAAGGATGCAACTATCTTTCCACGGTTTATCGTCTTCTTCGCGCAAGTGACGACG
>CAYSEL010000144.1:0-3832 GCA_964430035.1 uncultured Candidatus Bathyarchaeia archaeon | reverse complement strand
CCACATAAACTTCGAAGTTGAAAAGGGCGAAATTTTCGGCTTTCTAGGCCCAAATGGGGCTGGCAAAACAACAACCATCAGAATATTAACAGGCCTAATAAAGCCTGACGGGGGCAAAGCCTTTGTGGCCGGCTACGACGTTTTGAAAAACCCTATTGAGGCAAAACAGCGTGTCGGAGTTGTTCCAGAAGTTTCAAACGCCTATGTGGATCTTACAGCATGGGAAAACCTGGCCTTAATAGGCAAGCTTTACGGTGTGCCAACACAAAAGCTCAGGGAAAACGCCACAAGCCTTCTAAAGGAGTTTGGATTATACGAGGTTAAAGACAAGCTTGTTAGAGCCTTCTCCAAAGGAATGAAGCAGAAACTCCTATTATGTATGGCTTTGGTTAACGACCCAGAAGCGCTTTTCCTAGATGAGCCCACATCAGGACTTGATGTTGAAAGTGCAAGACTCCTACGTGAAAAAATAACTCGGTATAATAAGGATGGAAAAACAGTTTTTCTATCAACCCACAACATGGAAGAAGCAAACCAACTGTGCCATAGAGTAGCCATAATAAACCATGGGCGGATAGCAGCCATAGACACTCCTGAAAACCTCAGAGCCCAAAGCATGGAACTACAGTACATCGAAGTAGCCTTCAACAAAACCGTAAACACGCAGTATTTTTCAGAAAATCCAAGCATTGCTAAGGCTGTGCCTGCAGGTAATAAAGTGCGCATTTACACGGCTGACCCATCCACGGTAATTGAGTTCCTGGTGGAGTATGCCAAAAAGAATAATCTACGCATTTTAAGCCTAAACACCATGACGCCATCCCTAGAAGAAGTGTTTCTAAAACTTATAAGGGGAAAGGAGGCAACCATCCAATGAGCGTCCTTACAGAACAGTTTAAGCGTTCCATAGTCATAGCCAAAAAGAACATTAAAATCTACTACTCAAAGGGACCTGTCATAATCTTTGGGCTTGTTTTTCCGCTTTTTCTGGCTTTAGCCTACGTCATCGGACGGAACATACCCTTAAAGGAGGTTTTGCCCGGACTGGTTGGCATGACAACATTCTTTACAGCCACGTCTGTTGGACTTCAATTGTGCCGTGGGAGACCCGCTCAAAAACCCTTGAGAGACTCCTGTGCTGCCCAGTTGCCCTGTGGACAATTATATTTGGGGATATGCTTTCATCCTTCATCTTTGGCCTTATTATATCGGTTATTCCGCTAGCCTTAACATTGGTTTTGAGCATTCAGCCACTAAACTTCATAATGCTCCTTTTCGGCTTGGTAATCGCAAACTTATGCTTTGCAGCCCTAAGCGTATTGCTTTCGGCTTATCCACCAACAGACGTACCAGCCACATCCATGATGCTCTCATCCCTAGTTAAATTTCCACTAGTCTTCATAAGCGGAGTCTTCATACCAATAGAACAATTACCTCCATGGGGAGCAATAATCGCCTCAATATCTCCCCTCTCATACTTCACAGACATGGTTAGACAGCTTTTCCTAAACAAGGGCTATTATCTGCTGGAATCAGACTTCTTAGCAATCATAGCCTTCACGGTAGCATTCACGTTTGCAGCTATAAAGCTGCACGAGAAAACTCTTGCAAAACGGTTAAGTTAAAGCCCTAAACATGAGAAGAGACTTTACAAGCAGGTGGCAATCCACGCCCTTGAGTCCAAACCGTTCAACATTGGGGAAAACTTACCGCGCCGCTGCCGGATGGAGCAACAATCATCTTAATTCCGCCGCGTCCAGAATCCTATGACGTGTGCTTTTATATTGTTGAAGGCTCAGGAACATTTACGGTAGGCGACGAGAAAGCCGACTTGTCAGCTGGCGAAATGGTTTTTGCTCCAGCAAAAAATGCTTTTGCGCCGCAAATCAGAGGTGCGTGCCTGCGTATGTGTGGATGGGTTGAGCCTTAACTGAGTTCCCTTACTGACTGATCTCAAGCGTTGCGATGTATGTCTCTTCGTCTATGGGTTTAATCTCGAACCCCTCTTTACGGCAGATATGTATCATCTTTGTATTCTCTGCGAGGATCTCTCCGAAGACCCTTTTAAGCCCCATGTCTCTACCTATCCTAGTCATAGTCTCAAGCATTATTGTTCCCAGCCCCTTGTTCTGCCAGGGGTCCCCTACAACTAGTGAGACTTCACCGCTCTTGCCGTCGGGCTGCATAACCAGCCTCGCCATGCCCACTACCATGCGTGTATTGCCTTCACCCAGTTCTGCGAGTAAGGTCATCTCCCGGTCGTAGTCGATGTTGCAGTATCGAGCCAACATTTCATGGGTAGTCTCTTTGAGTCTGTGGAAGAACCTCAGCTGCATAGTTTCTTCTGAAAACGTCTCAAAAAGCCTAACAAGAAGGGGTTCATCTTCAGGCTTTACGGGGCGAAGCAGAACATCCCTGCCGTCCTTCAGCTTGCATGTGAAGACATATTTGCTAGGATATGGCCTAATTATGAGATGGCTATAAGGCTGGACTTTGACACGAGCCTTTTCAAGATCTACTATTATCCGTGCATCTAAGGCTATCACCCCGCTTTCGTTGACAAGAAGCGGGTTAACATCCGCCTCAATGATCTGCGGAAAATCTATGATGAGCTGAGAGAATTTTGCCAGGGTCTCTTCTAGAAGCCGAAGGTTGGCTGGCAGTCTCCCACGGAATCCACTCACGAGAATTTTGTAGATTTTTGTTCGTTCAATCATCCTTTTGGCAAGGGTCTGATTTAATGGTGGAAACTCAACGGAAAAGTCTTTGAAGAGCTCAATCTCAATTCCTCCTCTCCCAAAGATGATCACGGAACCGAACTGGGGGTCTCTTTTCGAGCCCATCATTAGCTCGTAACCCTCAGAGAACATGGGCTGAATAGTAACACCTTCAATCTTCGCTTCTGGAACGCATGTTTTAACTCTTTCAATCAACTTTTTGAAGCATCTTCTAACATCCTCTGGGGATGAGACATTCAAAATGACGCCGCCAACATCAGACTTATGCATAATATGGGTGGAAAGAATCTTTAAGACAACTGGATATCCAATCTTCGAAGATATCCGAACAGCATTGTCAGGAGTCTTTGCAACATAAGCCTTGGCGGTCGAGATTCCGTAAGCCTCTAAAAACTCTTTTGACTCAGGTTCAGTGAGGACTCCCCTGCCCTCTTCAAACGCATGCCTAATGATCTTTTCTAGTCTTTTCCGATTTACCGAAATGCTTACAGATAATTCTTCAGGTGTCTCATATAACAATTCGAGGTTTCTTACATATTGGTACATATGCGTGAAGGCTGCAATCGCTCTTTCAGGGGTTAAAAACGTAGGGATTCTGTTTCTCTGAAGGAGAGCCCTGGCTTCTCGAACTTCTTCTCCGCCAAGCCACGATGTTAGTATAGGCTTATCAGTCTCCTTAGACAAATCCACAAGGGTCTCCGCGGTCTCAGTTGGGTCGGCTGCACCGATAGGTGTGTAGATAACTAAGAAACCGTCTATATTTGGGTCTTTAAAGCATACACCCAAAACATTTCTGAACCTTTCAACCGTTGCGTCTTCACATATATCGATCGGATTCGATTTGCTCCAAAAGTAGGGCAGAATCTCATCTAACTTCTGAACTGTCTTTTCACTCAAGGATGCAAGCTTTCCTCCCATAGCAACAAGCGCATCCGTCGCCATAACCCCTGGTCCCCCGGCATTTGTGATTATCGCTAAGTTCGGACCTTTAGGCAGAGGCTGCTTGGCCAAAATTTCAGAGGAGTCAAATAGGTCGGATATCTCTTCAACCCGCACTATGCCTGCTCTTCTGAAGAAGGCGTCGTAGATTGAAT
>CAYSEL010000143.1:0-3245 GCA_964430035.1 uncultured Candidatus Bathyarchaeia archaeon | reverse complement strand
CAGATATACTCTAACGCCTTCAGGTAAGAAAATTATTGGGATTCCAAAGGTGGATAAAGAGCTTGCTGGGAGAATCCTGAGGAAAACATCCCTAGAGAAAGCCTTTCACTTCTATCGAGGGATAGGACAACCTCTTGAAGTGTCATCTGACTCCCTCTTGGATTTCAGCGAAAAGCTTGGTGAAGTCCAGATAGAATCTGTCGAGTTTCATTCATCGAGAGGTGATTTCGCATCTTGGGTCGCATCTTTAGGGGATTTTGAGCTTGCTAAGAAGTTGGAGATCATCCGGCAGAAAGGACTGCGTGGGGAAGAACTGAGAAGCGAACTACGTAGAGTCTTAAAGGATAGATGCGAGGAGCTGCTTGCCAACATCTAGTTTTCATAAAGATAAAGCTATATCTTCTATAACCTGACCTCTTCTCCGTTCATCCTGAGCCTAGATATGGAGATAGATCGTTGCCTAGAATAAAAAAGCCTATAATACGTATTGGTCTAGAGGTTCTCTCGGATCTTCATAAAGCGTTGGGACAAGAATGGCTTGTAGCAAATGGTTTAGGTGGATACGCATCATCTACAGTCTTAAACATCAATACTCGGAAATTCCATGGTATGCTGGTTGCAGCATATAACCCCCCAGTGGATAGGCATGTAGCCCTCTCAAAGGTTGATGAAGAGGTCCAGATTGGGGACAGCAGATTTGCCCTGGGTTCAAATGAGTTCAGGGGAATCATTTTTCCTGATGGTTATAGGAGACTCAGAAGCTTCACGCTAACGCCCTTTCCAACTTTCCTTTATGAAGCTTCAGGTCTCTTTCTTAAGAAGACTATTTTCATGCCTTATGGAGAGAACGCAACAGTAATACGCTATGAGGTTATCAATGGATCCTCGAAGTCGGCTAAGGTTAATTTCTACCCATTAGTTGCCATGCGTCACTTCTATGACGTAGTTGGCAAGGAAGCAATGATGGAGCGTCTTCTGTTGAGGGATGAAATTGAGAATGGGGTTAGTGTCACTCATACCCACACAGGCGAGCAGATAATACTTGCATCAACAAGAAGCAGCTTTACCCAAGATCAAGATCTTTGGATAGAGAACTTATATTTTCGGGTTGATGATGAGAGGGGGGAGTCCTGCTTTGACAATTTGTATCAGCCAGGATTCTTCTCGTTAGAGGTTAGCCCGGGAGCAAAAGCCGAGTCCTATATGGTTGCTGCTGCAAATAAGAGCGGCGAAGAAGAGTGGCGGCTACTTCGAGAACTTGATGAACTGACTGTTAAAAGGCTTTATAGAGATGAAGTTATGAGAAGAGGGCGGATTCTGGAAAATTTCTATCTCTCACATGAGAATATTAGAAGCGAAGAGTGGCTCAGCTGGCTTTTAATGGCCGCTGACTCGTTTATTGTAATAAGAAGGTCAGTCGGCAGAAGGTCTATAATTGCCGGCTACCACTGGTTTGAGGACTGGGGTAGAGATGCTCTGATATCTCTTCCTGGGCTGACCTTAATACCGAAGAGATTCTATGACGCTGAAGAGATTCTACTGACATTTAAAGAATACTGCCAAGATGGACTCATACCAAGCCATTTCCCAGATCGAACCGGAGATAAACCTGCCTATGACTCTGCCGATACTAGCTTATGGTTCATTAACGCGGTCTTTCAGTTCCTGAAGTATACTGGAAATTACGATTTTGTTCGGAGACAACTTTGGGAAAGTATGAAGAGCATAGTAAATCATTATATTAAGGGCACAAGGTTTGGTATATCGATGGACAAGGACGGGCTAATCATCCATGGCCCAAGATTGACATGGATGGATGTTCAGATTTACGGCACACCAGTCACTCCTCGAAGCGGAAAGGCTGTAGAGGTTCAGGCATTATGGTTCAATTCTCTAAGGATAATGGAAACTCTTGCCGCAAAATTCAATCAGCAGAATGACCGTGCACAATACAAGATGCTTGCTGAAAAAGTTAAGTCGAGCTTCAACAAGGCATTCTGGAATTCTGACGGCAGATATCTCTTAGACTGCATAGGAGCAGAAGGGGTGGACACATCTTTGAGGCCGAATCAAATCTTTGCGGTATCCCTTGACTTTCCAATCCTAGATGAGGATGGAATGGTAAAGGTTGTCGACGTTGTTCGGAAGGAACTCTGGGGGAGATATGGATTAAGAACGTTAGCGAAAAATGACCCAAGATACATTGGAACCTATGGGGGAGAAATCATCAACCGTGAAAGAGCTTACCATAATGGAACCGTGTGGGCGTGGCTTACAGGTTCCTTCGTGACAGCTTTTCTAAAAGTTAAGAGGCGCCTAGAAGCATGGAGAAAATACGCCCTCCACGAGTTCCTTGAACCTTTGTTTAACGAAGAAATATATAGAGCGGGACTTGGCACCATCAGCGAGATATTTGACGGAGATCCACCGCACACTCCGAGAGGATGCATATCACAGGCTTGGAGCATAGCAGAGCCTTTAAGAGCATACGTGGAGGACATTCTTCTAGAAAGACCGCCATTTGAAGAAAGCCTATTAGGCTACAATCTTTCATAAATTATGAGCCTAGGCTGATTCTAAGGAAGCTTCATCTTACAGCTAAAATATGACTCAATTCTCGCCTTTCATTGCTATCGTAATGGATTATGTTAATGGATTAAGCATGCGCAGGGTTTCTAAAAAGGCTGGCAGGTCGAGCAGAACTGTAAGCGACCACATACACAAGCATGATGAAGCGGTGGAGCGGAGCGGTTTCTGTCCCGTTTGCCAGAGAATCAAGTGCCAGTATGCCACTGTAAAAGTTATGAGGACGGCTTTCTAGAATGTTTTGGCTGCTCATTTTGAGTATTTATTCATGAAAGAGTAAATAACCAGCAAAAAAGGAAAAATTGCGGGAAAAATAAACAAGGGCATTTTTCTCATATGTATATCATGAATAGTTAACTATTTTCCTTCCAAGAATAATGAAACTTCACCAATACAACTGAGAGGACTGAATTAATAAAACTATGTCTATCTTAATATTGTAGAAGACTGAAAAAAGACCTGTTAAAAGGAATCAGGAAGGATTTAGGCTGTTTCTCTGTAGCCAACCTTCTCCTTTAATGCCTGGACTGATTCTGGGTTCATTAAGGTTGTGATGTCCCCTATGGGTTGGTTGCTTGTTAAAGCCTTAAGGATTCTCCGCATAATCTTTCCGCTACGGGTCTTAGGCAAGTCATCAACAATTATGATCCTTTCAGGTC
>CAYSEL010000142.1:0-7553 GCA_964430035.1 uncultured Candidatus Bathyarchaeia archaeon | reverse complement strand
CAGCAGAGCTAAGCGTGAAGTGATAATGCAATTGATACTAACGCTATGCGTGCCGGGCTGAGCCCAAAAAGACATACTGGATGTTATCAAGCGTTATCCAGGTCGGGCTGTTACAGTGCATCTCAAAGAGTACTCATCGAAGAATGAAGAGGCATTGATTGGGGAGGGCGAGATGATGTGGAAAGAGTTCATTGAACTATGCAATGCTGTGGGAGGTACAGAATCGAGCAAGAAGAAAATACTCCCACCATCCATTGGAATGTGCAAGACGATGCATAGAAAATATTAAATCAATAATTTCTTGATGATTATCTTTACTCTTACTTAAAGAACCTATTTTTAATCTCTAGTTAAATTAATAAGTTCTCTCAAAAAAATATTCTAATAAAGGGAGACAAAAATCATGAAAAAGGTGAATATTGGCGTTTTAGGCTACGGTTTTGTTCAGTCAGTTTTCCATATGCCGTGCTATAAAGAGATCCCTGAAGCAAATATTGTGGCCATAGGTGGAAGAAGGAAAGAAGCTATTAAGGAGATTTCTAGTGCATATGGAGTGAAGAAAATCTATTCCGGTGAGGATTTTATTGATAACTTATGCGCAGACCCTGAAGTCGAAGTAGTGGATATAGGGCTACCTAATTTTCTTCACAAGAAAGCAGCCATATTGGCCTCGGAGAACGGAAAAAATGTTATTTGCGAGAAACCTTTAGGCCGTAACGTGGATGAGGCTAGAGATATGCTGAATGCGGTTGAAAAAGCCGGAGTGATTCACTGCTACGCCGAAAATCAAGTTTTCATACCTCACATAACAAGAGCAAAGGAAATGATTGAGAAAGGTGCAATTGGGGATGTCTTCTGGGTTAGAACCAGAGAGGCTCATTTTGGACCTCACTCCGCTTGGTTCTGGGATCCTGAACTTGCAGGAGGTGGAGTTCTAATGGACATGGGTTGCCACTCAGTTGAAGTAGCTCGCTACCTCATTAATAAGAAGCCAATCGAAGCCTGCGCTTGGAGCGCTACATTAGTTCACTCAATCAAAGCTGAAGATAATAGCTTATCCCTCGTGAAATATGAAGGCAATAAGCTTGGTCAATCAGAGAATAGCTGGGCGGCTCACGGTGGTTTGGACCTACGATTTGAGATTTACGGATCAGACGGCGCTATTTTCATAGACCCAACTAGGAAAACAGGCATTGAAGTTTTTACTGTTGCCCCGGAAGAAAAAGTGGGGTATGTTGTTGAGAAAGCGGAGGCTAAAAAAGGCTGGATGTACCCAATATGGAGAGAGCATGAAGTGTATGGGTACCTCTTTGAGCTTCAGCATTTCATTTCATGCATTCTCAAGGATGAAGCGCCTAGAGAGACATTCAAAGACGGATACATTGTCAACTGCGTACTTGACGCTTGCTATTCCTCAATTAAATCAGGAAGATGGGAAGCTATTAATTTGTGTTAAACTTTGTGAAAAATCAATTATTAAGATTACACTTCTATGAGGATGAAATCTTCAAAGCGATTATTTACTTGTTTATAAAATTAGACCTAAGTTTCTAGACTTTAAGTAACGGTGTTCCGCAATTTTTCAGTTGTAAGATCATGAATCCAGTAATTACACGAATTTACCCTGTTTGTAACCTTCATCATACATGGGCAAGTCTCTGGAGTAACAAGAGATATTATGTCCTTCAATGCAACGCCATTTTTTCTCCCAAAATTTTCGATGGGATCATTTATCCATACATAGTTGAAGAGTGCAAGTTTATCGATAGAGTAACATAGCTTTGGGATGGGTCGCTGGAGCTAAAACACTTGGATAAATTACTTAACATCCCTGAACTGGATGCCATTATACAAAAAGATACATGCACATCGAAAGGGTTTATGTGAATAAGCGTACTTATCTCATTAAGCGAGGGATTGAAGTAAAAACCACATCCCAAAGAAAATTATAAAGGAAAAACCCGCAACAAACAACAATCCGAATGTGGAAGGGATCCGGACCCGGGAATGTGGAGCCCCGGGCGGGATTTGAACCCGCGATCCACGGCTCTCTCCGCTTGGCGCTTACGAGGCCGTTGCTCTAACCCACTAAGCCACCGGGGCGACATTTGCTATTGCGTGTAAGTTTCATGATCATTTATTGAATATTTCTATTTAATGTTTCCTTATTAAGGCATTAATATACAAGATCTTTCTAGATTTTGCCTCCAACCCCTCTCTTGACGGGATAGGTACTCTTTAAAGCCTGTTTATGCTATTTAAAATTAGTTGAAATATCTATTTTGATGGAGACTTCTGGTATGAATGGGATTACGGGTCTCGGCGAGAGAAAAGTTATAAAGATAATCATGGAGCATCTGGAAAAAATGCCTGATATACCTTTTCCCTATGGCGACGATGTCTCAGCAGTCCAGATTGACGACGGCACATTAGCCGTTTTGAAGACGGATATGCTTGTTGGAAAGACTGACATCCCTTCTGGGATGAGCCTAAAACAAGCAGCTAGAAAAGCTGTTGTGATGAATGTTAGCGACTTTGCGGCGAAGGGTGTCAGGCCTCTCATCGCCTTAGCATCCTTAGGATTGCCGAAAGATCTAAACGAGAAAGATGTTGAGGAGATCGGTTTAGGCTTGAATTGGGGAGCGCGTGAATACGGCGCCTATATAGTTGGCGGGGACACGAATGAATCTTCCGACCTCATCATAAACTGTTCACTCTTAGGGTTCTGTAAAAAGAGTACCCTTGTAAAACGGGGTGGAGCTAGACCTGGAGACATTGTTGCGGTTACTGGTTTATTTGGGAAGACGCCGGCAGGGCTCAAAATCCTGCAGGAATGCTTATCTGTGCATAGAAGAATAGAGAAGGCTCTTTTGGATGCTGTTCTTATGCCTAAGGCTCGGCTATGGGAAGGTTTGGCTCTGGCAGAGTCGAAGGTTCTGACAGCCTCGATCGATTCCAGCGACGGTTTGGCATGGAGCCTTTCTGAACTTTCAGATGCTAGTGGAGTGGGCTTCATAATTGACGATGTTCCTCTAGCACATGAAGCCAAGGAATTCGCAGAAGCCTATGGTCTTAATCCGTTAGACCTTGCGCTTTACGGTGGAGAAGAATATGAACTTGTCGTCACAGTGAAACCTCAAGACTGGAAAAAGGCTAAGGAAGTTGCTGAAGGCGTGGGCGCAAAGCTGACAAAGATAGGAAGAGCAACCGAAGGCAGAGAGATACTGTTAAAGCATGATGAAGAGATAAAAACTGTGGAAAGAAAAGGATGGGAACACTTTAAGACTTTATAATCTTCTGATGTCACGCGTAATATATCAGTTCTTCAGTTTCAAGTCTATTATGCAGTTTGTCCACAGCCTTGTAGACGTCATCCTCTTTTTTGGCGCCTGTGCAGACAAGTTTTCCGCTGGCGAACAATAGTATGACGACTTTTGGTTCATCCATTCTATAGATTAAACCTGGGAACTGTTCCGGTTCATACATGGTCTTCCCAAGTGTAAAAGCTGCCTTCTCGAGATCAATCATCCCACTTAGATTGGCTGAGGCAACAATATTCTGTATCTTCAACTCGGGTTTGCCGATGATAACGATGCCGCTTCTCTTCAATTCTCGTATAACTTTCATGACGGCTTCACGTGCCTCCTTCTCAGACTTCGCCCCTGTACAGACCATCTTGCCAGAGTTAAAGATTAAAGTAGCCGTTTTAGGTCTCTTAAGCCTAAAGACGAGCCCAGGAAATTGTTCCGGTCGATACTCGACACCGGGGTAACTCTTCACTACCGCCTTTAAGTCGATCTTCTGGTTTAAGGTTGCTGATGCAACAACATTTTCAATCTTAACTTTAGCTTGAACTTTTGGCATCAAATCATTCCTCTTTTACAAAATTCAAACTTTTCGTGGTTAACTGCTTCTTTATAAAGGTTTTATATGTGACATTTATATTTAATGGTTACTTACTCGTCTCTTCTTCAATTGTTTCTTCCTTTTCGGATTTTTCTTTCATACTTTTAGATGATGCCAAATTCTCCAATAACAAAAGAGCTAGGATCAGGATGATGTTGATCACTATTCCCTGCGGGGTCCCTAAATATATCTTTATGTAGCCCAAAAACGGAATTGAGTATATGACCTTGCCGACTATCTGATCTTCTGAAACTGTCCATGGGTCAAGGCTAGGATTGTTGTCCCCCTGCGTTCTGAAATACCACTTACTATCAATCTTGAATTTTTCAATCGCTCTATGAACAATGAGTTCATCGGGCTTGCTTGGTTTCTTGAAGACTATAATGTCACCGTAAGGCTTGGGACCTGCAGCAATGCTCTCGGCGCTTACCCCTTGAACTATAAGAAGATCTCCAACCTTCAATGTCGGCTCCATACTTCCAGAGATAGGTGTCTGAAGAGGGTAAGGCGTTCTCAACGCGAGGATAAGAGCTTCCTGAAAAGCGTAGACGAAGAATAGAATGAGACCAAAATATATGAGAGTTCTGAAAACCCCATTGTTCCATAGATCCCTTATCTCGCGAATCAAAATGTCCTTTTTAGAATCTTCTTTCAAGTTTTTGGTAATCCCCTGACTTTTAGTGGTTAGCCTATATAACAAGAAGGTTGGACATAAGTTTTTCACTTCAACGCCTTTCTGGCAAAGGTTATGTATCCCGTATGGGCAGTCATCAATGTCTCAGGTCTTGTCTTTCCAGTTTCGGTTTGGAGTCTCCTAACTAGGCATTCTATTGTCTCAATCGCGACGAACCCATTCTCCCTTAAGGCTTCAACAGTTTTCACGGCTTGATCAATTGTTGGGCTGAAAGAGACGAATGCCCCGCTTCCTCTTAATGCTTCGTAGGCGTGGGGAACAACGAGCCACGGCGTCGCCATGTCAAGAACAACTCCATCCAAATCTCTCTCTTCGATCCCCTCTGTAATATCCTTGTTTTTGAGTTCCACATACTCCGTAGCTCCAGCTTTCTCTAGGTTCTTCAGAGCATGCTCTATAAACTCTTCCCTTACCTCGTAACTGTAGACTCTTCCACTGGGCTTAACGTAATGGGCCAAGGCCGTCGTTAAGGCGCCTGTTCCGGTCCCCGCCTCGACTACTCGGCTTCCCGGCTGAATGTTGCCGAACATCACGATGAGTGCGATGTCCTTCGGGTACATTATCTGCGTCTTCCTAGAAACCTTGAAGACGTAGTCACGTATACTTGGCTTAAGGGCGACAAACTCTACGTTTAAGCTGCTTTTTATGCGTGTGCCAAACTCTTTCCCGATAAGCTTGCTGAGATGGATGAAACCTTTATGTGTGTGTAGGTCTCTTCCCTTCTCCACCCTGACGAGGTAGCTTCTCTTATTGTCCAAAAAGAGTAGAACATTGTCCCCTTCGCGTATCAGCTCAGTCAAAGATAAATCCTATCCGTCAGGTTTAAACCTAAAATGAGTGAGTAGCACCTCCATGTTAAATTTTATGGTGAACAATTTGCTTGATGACCGCTTTTAAAGACTTACTACATAAACATTCATGCGTGATTCTTCAACCGTCGCTTTGTAACCGCCACCAATTATCTCCTGCATAGATAAGCGAAGCCATCTGCCGAAGGACCCTGAAGCGACGTAGTCTGGATCCATTGAGCTTGTTCCAGCGTATCCCCTGATGCGGGCTACTTGGAGAAGAATATGCTTTGATGCCCAATAATCAAGAGCCACAGGGTCGGTGCTTGCCGCGATTATGCCAGTCTTCGTCGCGGCGGAGTAAGGTGTGCGCGGTCCGTTACTTGGGATAGCATTTACCCAAATTGCATCAAGAATGTTGAGGGCTGGAAACCTTGTCTCAACCATCTCTGTTCCCATACCGCCGCTTCCAACTGTATTATGAGCTCGGGCGCCGAGTTGCGAGGTCAACTTATCCGATACAACGCCCATGTAATGCTTGACACATGCTGTCACACCGTATATGCTATGGGACTTCAAGATGGGCATGTTGATTACCTTCAGCCGTCCGCTGTCGTAGGCTCCCCTCCCTGGATCCCAGACTCCAAGTTTGAAGCTTATGTACGTGCCGAACTTTGTCTTGAACTTTGGGTAAGAGACCATTATTCCAGTATTAGAGTTGACCGTGGTATTGACTACGTAACCATCTTCCATATCGCCCTGTGAGTACTCGTACACCCTTTTCGTTGTGATAGTGTCCCAAAGATATGTTGAGACCTTATGGGAATTGGCGAAGTAGTCAACTACGTCTTGAACTGACTGGGATGTATTCTCAGCGTTGTTTCTTCCGTAGTCGAGGCTTCCGCCTCCCCCTGGCGCTGATCCATACTGCCCTTGACCGTTGTCTGCAACAACTATCTCACCTATGAAGCCGTCTGGATGTTCGATTATGGCTTGGATAACGGATTTTAGGAGGTCTGTATTAGTTCCGCCCCGCTCATCCCATTGGCTGTTGATTTTTATTATGATTACGTCATCTTTGGCGATGATACCATCTGGACCCTTCGTTGTCCCCTTTTCTGGAGATTTGTAAAAAAGCAGTCCTTCTCTTCCCATTAGATTGATTAGCCTCAAAACTCCATCATCGTTTCCCTTTGTGCCCCTTACGACGTAAATGTCTGACGCTGGTTGAGAAGTAGCCCTCATCTCACTTAGAACAAGGATCACTTCTTCCTGTATACTCATTCTTCCAAACATTTCATAGAGACCCCAAAACGCAACTGATGTAATTATTACTGCCAAAGATATAATGGTTAGGACCTTCCTATTAAAGATGGCAGAGACCTTCTTGGATGCTAGGGAAAGGAAAGGGAGGACGTAGACTGTTAACCAAAGGTAGCTGTTTGCAGCGGCAGCCCTTTGACAAGGATAGACTGCCCTGGAAGGTTTTGTGCCTGTCCTAAGAATGAACCATAAGAGGCTCAGCAGTCCTATAAGGAAGGCGTTCTTACGTAACTTGAGGAAAAAATCGATTAGACGCATGAATAACACTGAATAAAAGGCAATTGAAGCCGCAAATATAAACCTAACTTCTAACTAATCTTGTAGGTTCTATCTTTCTCTGGAATTGAAACCTTGCCTTGAAGGTCGCCCATAAACTTCTGGAAGAGTTCCGGATGTGTACCGTGTATCGGAAAGATCCGCCTTGGTCTCATTATCTTGAGAGTCTCTCTTAGATGCATCGGTGTGATGTGACCGGAGACATGCACATGATACTGCGGGAGACCGTAGTGCTCAAGCCAGTTGATTAGTCTATTAAAGTCAAGCTCAGTCTCCTCGTTGAATGGCTCTGAAGCCGAGAGAATATGGCAGCTACCAGCAGTTGGTCTTATCTCAACTAATTCTCCCAGATCATAGAAGGATGAAGCCAGTATGAAATGTTTTTGATTCTTAGAGATGTCACGTGAATCTACCACCCGTCCGCATTTCATGATTTCGTCTTCCCATTGGAGGTACTTCTTTTTAGCCTTTCTGAAGATGAGAAGGTCTTCTTCATCGATTTTTGGCATTTGAAGACGGGGGTCTTTGCTCAGCACATGTAGGAGGTAGGCTTGCCTTAAAGTAAC
>CAYSEL010000141.1:0-3262 GCA_964430035.1 uncultured Candidatus Bathyarchaeia archaeon | reverse complement strand
GTATAGTTTTAGGGCTGGTCCAAGAAGCTCTTCTGCGTTTCCGTAGCTTGGAGCCACATCGAAATAGTTGATTCCTCTATCAATAGCTTCAGCGACTATTTTGTTGGCTGACCTTTGGCTCTCATTCATGACAAGGATTCCGCCAAAGCCGATGACTGAGAGTTCAATGTTTGTCTTGCCATACCTACGTTTCTCCAAGGCTTCCACCACTACTATATGATCAGAATGCTTAATTAAAGTATTTTGCACTTGATCATGATTATGGATATACCAAATTTTTTATCCCTTCAACAGTGTATAGATATATTGCGAATTCGATATTTATTAGTAAAAAACACATATCTAGAAGAGTTGGATGGACGTAAGCTGAAATATAAAAAATCTAGGTTGAAGCATCTAATTTGGCTTGAAGAAGGAGGATAGGTTTAAAGGTTCTGAAGGCCGTAGCTTCGGAGTTGAGGCTAAGCATACTTAGGCTCCTCTATGAGAGGGGACTATTATCCTCCATGGAAATAATGAACCTTCTGAAGCTCACTCCAAGCAGAGATGCGGGCAGGTTCACCTATCATCTGAAGACACTTTTAAGTATGATTTAATAGAGCCTGACCCCGGCTCCAAAAAATATTTGTTGACAGATGTTGGGAAGGCAGCGGTTGAATCTGCTGACGAAATCGATGAAAGTGTTTTCAGGAAGAGAATGCTTAGTACGAACTTCACGCCTTGCTATTGAAAGCTTTGATAAGAACAAGATTGTGGAGCCGCTCATTCGGAAGTTCGTGAATGCAGTACTTGTGGAGCACGATCTGGAGGGGGACAGACACAAACTTACACGTGTAGGGCTTCCAATCTATGATGTAACGCATCTTATGAAGAGATGGGTAGAAGATCATGCAAATCATTGATACAGCATATATATCATGGATCAGCTAAACTTGGAAGAGAGGTGAGAATCAGCGTCGAATAAGATACTGAAGGATCGCTATTAGGGTTTCATCGTTTTCACCGCGCAATTTGTTGTTAAGATTAGTTTAATTCCGTCCGGAGGCTTTCTCAAAAATAAGACAAACTAAGCCTTTATTCATAAATAGGGTTTCGACGATTTTGAGGCTTGCCAGATGCTTCCAGATTCAGATTAACTTTTACCCCTCATCACTTTTTGGTTATGACTGACAGTAGTAATGGCAGACTTTTTGGCAGTAAACTCTTATAATCTTATTCTTCAAAATTATTGGGTAGTTGTGAAACCAGCTAAGCGAAGAGGGAGATCTTTGAAAGTTCTTGTCTGCGACCCGATAGATATGGAAGGAATCAATATATTAAGACGTGAGGGCTTTGATGTCGACTTTAAGCCGTCAATCACGGAAGATGAACTTCTAGGAACCATAGGCAAGTACGATGTACTCCTTGTGAGAGGCAGAACGAAGGTTACGAGGCAAATGCTGGAACGTGGAGAGCAGTTAAAGGTTATTGGGCGAGTGGGGGCAGGGCTTGACAATATTGATTTAAAAGCATCCGAAGAAAGAGGAATAACCGTTCTCAATACCCCAGAAGCTCTAGCTGATTCGGTCGCCGAACTAACTTTTGGGCTAATTTTAGCGGTTTCTCGAAGAATTGCCTTCGCCGACCGCGCCATGAAAGAGGGAAAATGGCTAAAAAAAGAGTTAGAAGGCATGCTGCTCAAGGGGAAGACGTTGGGCATCATCGGTTTGGGAAACATCGGCTGGAGCGTCGCTAAAATTGGCAGGTCCATAGGTATGAAAGTTCTTGTCACTAAGAGAACTCCTCCTAAACCTGAACTTATAGTGGAACTCGGAGCCGAGTTTGTCTCTCTGGATAATCTCTTGTCAAGTAGTGACATAGTGTCAATTCATGTCCCCTTAACACCGGAGACCCGGCATTTAATTAGTTCCCGTGAGCTCAGCCTTATGAAGGATGAAGCCATTTTAATTAATACTTCCAGAGGAGGAGTTGTTGATGAGAAGGCTCTTCTGGAAGCCTTAAAGTCTGGAAAACTATACGGAGCTGCCCTAGACGTTTACGAAACGGAGC
This sequence comes from uncultured Candidatus Bathyarchaeia archaeon, assembly GCA_964430035.1. Lineage (GTDB taxonomy): Archaea > Thermoproteota > Bathyarchaeia > Bathyarchaeales > DTEX01 > JANXEA01. The sequence continues at coordinate 1,213 of CAYSEL010000141.1, read as the reverse complement.
CTCCTACGAATCTTGAACTGGTCACTCTACCCAACGTGGTATGCACACCGCACATAGGAGCCCAGACCAAAGAGGCGCAGAAGGTTGCATCAGCAATGATTGCGGAGAAGATCGCACGATTCTTCAAGAATCAATAAAGGTAAAATCTAAATTAGCAGATGCCTTCTTATGTTAAATTATTTTCCCCAAAAATTAGACTTAGAGCGTCTGGAGGTTAAAAACATCTTTGGTTGAGGTTTGGCTTCCCTATGGAAAAACTGAAGTCTGTGTTAGGGTTCCAACTAAAAACCTGTCACATTTGATTGAGCCAAAAGAGATAGACAGGGTGGAAAGTCCTCAAGCCGAGTTTGAAGGAAGCCTACTCAGCCCGATCGGTTCGGAAGGGTTAGGAGAGATTGCGAAATCTAAACGCAACGCATCCATAGTCTTGGAGGATATGGGCATAACATTGAACAGCCTTGCCGTCTCCGCAATTCTGAAGGAGTTAGATTCGGTCGAGTTGAAAAGCGAGGACGTCAAGGTTATAATTGTCTATGACCCCTTTCGCGTTGCCCCAGCGCAGAGTAGAACTGAGATTTTAGACGCAGAACTCCTTTCGAGACTTAAGGTTTTAATCCATGATTGTAGGGTTGATGAGCACGTAAGTGTCGGAAAGACCTCTCGTGGGACAGAGGTAACCTTAAATAAGCAGTTTCTAGAGTCAGACTTAAAGATTCTTATCGGAATGATGAAGCCGCATCCTTTCTTTGGGTACAGTGGAACCTTAACGACGGCTCTTTTAGGGGTTTCAAGCCTTGAGACCATTCATCAAAATCTAAAGTTAAGCCTCGGTTCGAGGGTTGAAGCTGGAATGCTTTTCGGTAACCCCCTTTATGATGATGCTGAAGAAGCGTCTCGCATAGCGGGTGTTGATTTCGCCGTCAATATTGTTACAAACAGAAAGTTTGAGGCTGTCAAAGTCTTTGCGGGGGATATTTATGAGACTTTTAAAGAATCTGTGGAACTTTTGGATGAGATGTATAAGGTCTATGTGGACAGCCGTGCGGATGTGACATTCATCAGCCCCGGAGGTTTCCCAGCGGATGCTTCCCTGTTCGAATCATGTAAAGGGTTAGACGGCGCCTTAAACGTTACAAACAAGGGGAAAGCCATAGTTCTTACAGCCGAATGTTCAAACGGATTTGGCAACGCGGACTTTCACGAAGCATTACGT
>CAYSEL010000140.1:0-4384 GCA_964430035.1 uncultured Candidatus Bathyarchaeia archaeon | reverse complement strand
AATTGCTAATCCAGGAACCAAACTCGAGGATGTAAAGGTCATCTATTCACACCCCCAAGCCCTGGCTCAGTGCAGAAGTTTCTTGGAAAATCTAAAGTGCGAGATGATCTCAACCTACGACACGGCGGGAAGCGTGAAGATGATCAAAGAGAAGGGATTGATGAATGCGGGGGCAATAGCTGGAGAAAGATCTGCCCAAATATATGGCATGGACATACTTGCAAGGGATATTTCAGACAATCCGCATAACTATACACGTTTCTTCGTCCTATCAAATCAAGATGCGCCGCCCACTGGAAACGATAAGACCTCAGTCATCTTCTCGACGAAGCATATACCTGGTGCGCTCTATCAGGCTCTCGGAGAGTTTGCGAAGAGAGAGATAAATCTAACAAAGATCGAGTCAAGACCGACGAAACGTAGACCGTGGGAATACAATTTCTACCTTGACTTCGAAGGGCATAGGAGCGAAAAGAAATGCGCCGAGGCACTTGAAGGTTTAAGAAGCAAAGCAGTATTTGTGAAGGTTTTAGGTTCCTATCCAAAGGCGCCGGAAATAACCAACACTATTTAAATTTAAAAGTCAGTCCTTTATTTTATCCTCACAATCTTTGGAAGTTTACCCCAGATGCCGACACTGTCTTCACGAGTTATAATCACTCCTCTGACGCCTCTTATGGTTTGAGCCCTCTTCAAACCATGCTTAATAGATTCCTCAACATTTACTTCCACGACTGAATTGCAGATGGCTGTTGCAGCTGCATCGGCTAAAGAGGCGCTTTCAGCGATGACTGTAACAGAGTCTGCTTCACCGAAGCTTAATACGCGGCTCGTCTTACTTGAACTCGTAGCAATACCTAAAGGGCAATCTTCTTTAACAATAGTGAAGCCGATTTTACCAGAAACGCTCATGTTGCTTGAGAATATCGAGACCACGACTGGAACGGCTACTGAAGCAGCTATCTCACCGCCATCTTCCACAACCGCCGTTCTCGCTCCGTCTCTGAGTAGGGCTTCCATGCCGATGTCTGCAAAGGCTCCTCCGACCGAGGCCATAGGTCCAACCTTTGCCATCCGTGAAGATTCAACCATCATTCGGACAATCTTAGGGGCTTCTGGCAAAGCTTCTACTGGCTTCAACGAGTATTGAAATTCCAGATGTTTCCTAATATACTTGACAAGTTCCAGCCTTTGATGCTTAATCTCCTTCAATGCTGAATGAATTGCCCTTTCACTATCGCTTTTCAATCGTATTTTGGACTCGCCAAGTATGAAGCCTTGTTCGTAAAGAGTAATACCCAATCTTTTAGCTCTCCGCCTTAAGCCTCTTCTTTGATTTAAAGTTGAATCTTTATTGCTTTAACTGGACATGCGTCAACACAGGTCTTACAGGCAACACATTTCTCTTCATCAAACTCTAAAGTCCACTCACGACCAAGCCACAAGGCTTTAGTTGGGCACGGCGAGACACAGGCTCCGCAGGAGATGCATTTTTCACGATCTATCTGAATGATCTCAGTGAACTTTTGGACTTGAACTCCTTCTTCTTTGAACATTTCCAAGATCTCTTCAAGCCTTTCGCCAGATGCCGGGATGGAGACGATGAGCTCACCTTTCTGTGCGTTCACTTTAGCCTCAAGTATATTGATTGCTAGACCAGTCTTCAATATTATCTCCGCTAACACTGGTTTCTCGACAACATCATGCGAGTATATGAGTTTGACCCTCATACAGTGATGCTGCCTCCTATAATCTTCTTAGATATGTCATCGGTAGTGATTATGCCGATGACGTGATTCGCCTGGTCAACTACTGGTACACCGGAGATGTTGTGTCTCGCCATCCTTCTAGCGACGACATCGATCGCCTCGTTCTCTAAAGCTACAATCACATGTCTCGTCATAATCTCCTCTAATCTGTGCTTATCATTAGCTATTGCTCGCGCCAGATCCCAAGATGTGACGATCCCAACTATTCTATTTTCATCGTCCACAACCGGTAAATGGTCTATCCCCTTTTCGACTAGCTTCCTCGCCACAACCTTTATGTCGTCATCAGGCCTTGCTATTACGACCTTCGTTCTCATTAAGTCTCTTACTCTCGGCTCCTTTCCCCTTACCTCCAATGGTTTAAATTCGCTTTTTTCCGGTAAAGGTTCAATTGGTTTTGTAAGTAAGAACTGACCTTCAAGAATCCATTTCTTAAGAACCTCGGATATCTCTTTAGCGATTTTATAGCTTGAAAGAGGGGAGCACGGTACGTCCCTTTCTCCTATTGTGACTTTTCCTGACCTCAACTCAGCATAGGACACGCACTTCAAAATCGGTCTTAAATCCGGTCTTGATGGAACCCCATAGTCACGGATGTTCACGAAGATTTCATCGTCTCTTAAGACTGTTGTCTGGGCGACTTTTTCATTAATAACTGGTATTGGGACTCCAACACCTACATAAAGCGTAACACCATACCTATGGAAAGTGGCGCCTCGCAAGTATCTACTGCTCATCTGCTTTAAGTCGCCCTTCACCATTAATGTCCCGAAACCGGACTGAGGACTATGTTGGGTTCCCTCACCGATGATGTAGCCGATTCCTCCGCCAAGGAAAATTCTTGTGCCTATCCCTATCGTTTCATAATTTGGATCTTTACATAATGGGTTGAGCTGCCCTGCACCTGAGAAGGTTATGTTCCCATAGTTGGGTAGAAGCGTACCCATATATGTGTATAAGACACGGTCTGTGCTGTTTATAGCCGCGTCATATTTTTGGTAACAATTTCTCGGATTGAGCAGTACCGCTTGGTTTAGATCGTGAATTGTGATGAGGGTTTCAATGTGTCTCCGAGGATAACAATCTGTACCATAGGACTCAGCCCTAAGCTCAATCTCTTTACCTGAAACAAGATCTTCTATGACGTGACCGCCGCCGTACTCGAAACCTCGTGTCTCACTAAGCGCCGTGGCTCCGAGGTAACCATCTACAGCGGCAAGCCCTTTATAGACAGGGACATCATTAAGCCAGCATTTACTCATTTTGATCGGAGGGTCTGAGTGCCCGAAGTTTAGGAAGGCTCCTGAACTGCACATAGCACCGAAGGTTCCAGAAGTTACAACATCAACTTCTTTCGCTGCTACTTTAATCCCGCTGCTTTCAGCCAGCTTTATCATCTCTTCAGCTGTGAGCACGATGGCGTCGCCGCGCTTTATCTTTTCATTGATCTCTTCGACAGATCTCAAAGTCTCCAATAATTATCACCTCTATAGTCAGCGGCTTCAAATATTCCATATATTACATATTTTTGCGCAGTAATATGTAAAATATGGAATATTTAAGCCTTGCTTATCCAACCGAAAAAGCAGAGCACATAACCTAAATACTGGATTCGGAAAATATAAATTCATGTCATTAGATATGCAATCGTCTCTGGGATTGATGTTACTTGACGTAGCAAAGGCAACCATAGCCTTATTCATAATAGTAGACCCACTAGGAAATATTCCAATCTTCATAAGCCTAACAGAAGATATAGAAGAGGAGGAAAGAAAAAGAGTATTCCGCACAGCAACCTTAACTGGGTTATTTCTACTATTGGCGTTCGCTTTGACCGGACAGTGGATACTTACACTCTTCGGCATCACATTGCATAGCTTTATGATTGCTGGAGGTCTACTTCTGCTAGTTATCGCCATAAGAATTTTAATTATGGGGGGATTGAAAGAGAATCTATCTTCTCCGGAGAGTGTAGGAGCCGTCCCAATTGGTTGTCCGCTTCTTGTCGGTCCGGGAGCCATCACAACGACGATACTTAACCTTCAATATATAGGCGTAATTCTCACGCTACTTTCAGTCTTGATAACCTTTGGCTTAGTCTGGCTAATCTTAAGGTTCATTAACTCAATATATCATTTCCTAGGAAGAAGTGGGTCTCTGGTAATTGCACGTGTCATGGCGCTGTTCATAGCATCAATAGCTATTCAATACATCTTTGAAGGAATAATACATTCTCGTCTTATTTAATAATATAAAAGTTACATGACAAACCTGCGATAAAAATATATAAGGTTAGCACCCTTTCACTATGAGACTAACTCAGGAAAGTGCCAGATGATGGAGGAATTTTGGGAATTAGCCCTAAAACTTGTTGAGGCAAGCCACAGACATGAACAGTACCGCAACCTTGAATGCATAAATCTAATAGCCAGTGAAGGCTTGAAGTCCCCAGCTGTGAAAGAGATGCTTAGGCTTTCGATGGATCTTGAGAGCAGATATGCGGAAGGCGAAAATGATCTTGAGGGACATGTAAAGAAGAGATATTATCAAGGACAAAAGTACATGAGCATCATCGAAGATTGCACAACTGATCTTATGAAGAAACTTTACAAATG
>CAYSEL010000139.1:0-8822 GCA_964430035.1 uncultured Candidatus Bathyarchaeia archaeon | reverse complement strand
CCTTAGTCCCACCCCGATAGCAGTGGGGTCCGGCAGGATCAACCGGAGTTGTGGACGGTCGCAATTTAATTTGAGCTGGAATTGACTTGCGCCAAGCCTGCCTTAGATCTAAGTTTTTGTCCTTAGATCCGCATTTTTTGTTCCCGCAACTGGAGGTCAACCCTTCATCCAGAGGCTGTCCGCCTCATTAGTCTGTGTTGACGCCGCCTCGATGCGTTGCGGTTTTCGAGCCAATGCTCGACCAATTAATAGTATTTTGGGCCTCCTAATAAATATTTATCCCCTTGAACAGTTTATCTGTTCTATTCAGTTTTCGAATTGGAGGTCACTGGCAGTCTGAATAGTAGGGTGATTCCCAATTTTACAATAAGATTTATAAAGACTGAAGGGGGAAAATTGGTTTATTATTTGCTGTGGTGGTTTGGTTTGGCGAGTAAAGACCAGATGATCGGCCTATTGATTTTTGCTGTCTGTATAATCGTTGCGATAGGATATGTGGTTTTAATCTTCGTTCCAGGGGCGGTCTCATGGATGTTTCCATGGGTTCCGATGCAAGAGATCCCATTCTGGGCTGTAGCTGTTGTTGTTCTTCTGGCTTTTTTGGTCGTCATGTTTATAGGTGCTTGGATCGGATGGACTATGGCTACGACCCCGCCGCCTAAACCGATAGAGGAAATAGAGAAAGAAGTAGAAGCGGAGACCAAGGAAGAAGAGAAAGTCGTGGAGGAAAAGGCTAAAGACCTTGAAAAGGCGGAGACAGAGACTAAAGAGAAGGAAGGAATAGAGTAAGCTAAATAGCCTTCTTTAGTAGAGTTGGAGATCATCCATGGAGCGAGTTAAAGGCGTTGTCCTCTGTGGAGGGGAAGGCAAGAGGCTTAGACCTATAACTTATTATTTCCAGAAGACTATGATCCCTATTGGCAAGTCTCAGAAACCTTTATTGGAGTATGTCGTTAGGCTTCTCAAATTTTATGGCATAAAAGACATAACTTTACTAGTAGGGTACAAGGCTGAGCAGATTGTAAACTATTTTGAGGACGGTTCTAGGCTAAATGTTAATATCAAATATGTCTATGATGCCCAAAAAATGAAAGGAACAGCTGGTTGTCTCCTTAACGCTTATAAGAAGAAGAAGATAGGCGTCGATGATACGCTTCTAATCTATTATGGGGACATCCTTACAAACATGGATCTTGGAAACTTTATTAAATATCATAGAGAAAAGAAGGCGAAGGCTACGGTTGCTTTGGCTAAGGGTTTCACGCTACGTGTGGGTGTTGCTGACCTTAATCCGGATGGGAGAATCATAATTTTTAAGGAGAAACCTGAGTTTGAGAAGCCCGTGAGCATCGCGATTGTGGCGCTTGAGGGAGAGGCGCTGAGAGACATTGAGCATTTGATGGGAAACAGGCAAGAACTCGACTTAATGGGAAACGTGATTCCACATCTTATCGAGAAAGAGGGCAAAGTCTATGGGTATGTAACCGACGCATTTTGGTATGACGTTGGAAGCACAGAGTCCTATGAAAAATTGGATGCCACAGCAGTTGAGAAAGCCTTAGGGTTTTTGTACCAGTAAAGAGGCGGACTTAACCCTTTAAAGTAGGGATTGTACTAATACAACTGTCGAACCTTTAATGGTTGAGTGGGGATGCTGAAAAAACTTGTTTTGCCATACGTGAATCTGGTGCAGGGATGGAAGAAACCTTTCAATCTAGAGGTGGAGAGGGCGGGGATTCTTTGCCTCTCAGAAGCACGCAGGAAAAAGTCATCAATCCTTCGAGGAAGGACAGAAGAAATCTGGTCAATCGCAAAATTTGAGTATCCGTTATGGATTGTTCCTTGGAAAGAAAGTTCCGTAATCGTTGACGGTCTAGGCTTATGTTCAGCCGAATTTACTCGTGTGGAGATTCCTGAGATCAAGGTTTTTGCCGAAGATATTAAAAGAAGCTCGGTCTCTTCGAATCTTTTCAGAGTGCAACTTAAGAGTTATAGCCAAACTTTTGCTGAGTTCGTCTCATCTAAAAGAGAAGTATTGGATGCAGTTATGTGTAAAAAATCTATTCTTCAGCCTCTTTTAAGTCTCTTAAGCCAGTCTGAAACTCAGAATATAGAAGAGAACTATGAAGGTCTAGTTCCTCCAAAGATTCTTGAGCAGGAAGCCAAAGTAACAGCTGGAAGGCTTATGGGTGAATGGAGTAGGATTAGGGAAGATGTTGATGCGCTTAAATTCGCCCTTGAAACCTTGGGGGAAGAGGTTGAACGTCACAAAGAGAAGATTAGCTTAGAGATTGAACAGATATGGAGAGAGTTTGAAACGAGGGCTTCTGAGAAGAAAAGACTGGCAGATATGAAGGCCAAAAAATTGATGAAAGAGAAAGAAAAAGAAAAGGAAAGGATTCTGAAACTCGTTGAGAGAAGATTAAAGAAGCTTGCAGATGAAGAAAGGAAAGTCGCAAATAAGATCAAGAACTTAGAAGATTGTTTAAATGACTTAGAGAAAAGACGAAAGAAACAGAAGAAGAGATACCCAAAAAGAAGCACGACCCAAATAGACAGAAGGATCAAGTCGCAAAAAAAGAGGTTAAAGCTACTTTTAAAGGATCTCCACAACCTACGAAAGTTAAAAGAAGATACCCAAAATGAAGGAGAGAGAAACATTGCAGAGGCGGAGGCTAAGTATTTAGACTTAATAGCCGAGGAGATGAAAGATTTAGAGGTTCTAGAAGAGTTGAGGAACCTTGAGATCTCTAGAAAAATGGAGGAGATGAGAGAGATTGAGGAAGGCTCGGCTTTTATTGAAGCTCAAATAAAGATGCTAATAGAAAGATTAATTGCTGGTATGAAAGAAATTGAAGGCATGACTTTGCCGTATAAGGTTGAAGAGACGGTGATGGCAGGGATTCCCTTTTACCTAGTTGAGTACAGGTCTGGAAGTAAGAGGAGATTCGACGTTTACCCACCCGTCACTCTTGGCAGTTATGAAGGGGTTATGAAAAGAGTCCAGAAGGCCATTTCCCTCAGTATGGAGTCTCGGCTCCAAATGTTGTTCAGCCCAATGTCGCAGGATCTGAACAGGGAAATCTTTGAGAACTTTAAGAGAAGCCTTAATGCAGACCCTACCCTCAGAGAGAATTTGTCGAAGATAAGTGAGATAAGAAATATCCTTAGGCTTCCTGACTTTAAGGACAAAATTGCGAAGGGGTTGGACGAGCTCAAGAATGAAGGTTGGTTAACTACCAAAGAGAAGGAAAATATCTTAACGATCTATGCTTGAGCCATCTGCCCACAATAATTTTAAAGCACAGTTCGCACTAGTCTAAATGGATAAGTAACAGCCGAACAATGATAATAAATCTTTTAGGGGCATACGCATTGAGCGGATTTAAGCAAAACGAGAGGGTCTTTGAGAGGGCAATCCTTCTCCGAAGAGCCTATCCAAGAACAGATTTATATGAGATGGGCAAAGCCTTAAAGATTCAATATTTCGACCAGTTTTCAAGCGGTTGGGTAGTCAAGGATGAAAATGAGGCAGCCTTTGAGATAGCGTCTAAGATAGATGAAGAAGAATTGAAACGTCTATTCAAAGACTGGAAGCCGCGTGAATGGTCGGTTTTCAGAGGAAGATTCTATACGCTTGAAGATGGAAAGTTTACGCCAGAAGGTTTCTGGAAGGCTATTGAAAAAGGTGTACAAAGAGTAACAGCCAAATTCGGCACCGAAGGCATCTCAGTTCTAAAGACCATGATCAAGCTAGGCGGCACCGCAAACTTGGAAGAGTTGAAGAAGAACGTTAAGAATGTAAATCTTCAAGAGGTTCTAGGCGAACTTGAAAGGTTAAAGATTATCATTCCGTCTTACAAGGGGGACAAATACCAAGAATGGGAAATACTTAGCGAAACCTTGCCCATCCTAGAGATTGAGCTTGGCATGAAAAGGATAACTAGGAGAGGAATAGCAGAAATGACCCATCTTCCCCAAGAAAGGGTGAAATCGCCTGACTATGTGGAGGAGGAGAAGAAAAGAGTTGAGAAGATGGATCAGGAATTGGACGAGTATTTGAACGAACTCTTAAAGAATAGACTAGAAGAAACCATAAAGTTTGGGAAGAGATTTAGCATCGGATACTTATCAAATTATCTCCAAGAACTTTTTGGTCCTCTTCTCCATTTCGATAGCCTACTAAGCATAACGCAGCAGTATAGTCTGGCAAATACTGAGATCATGCATGAACGTGGGAAGACTGGAAAAAGGATAGGCTGGTCTCTTGCTCTCTTCGGTGACCCTGGCACTGGAAAGAGCTTCTCAACAAGGGATATGATACTTGGAAAATCGGATGCAAAGATCGGTGCGCATGGCATACCTGGAAGAAACCGCTACTGCGGTGGAATGACACCTGCCCGTTTTATGAGGATCGGTCAGGCTTACACGGGGAAGGTCTTCAACTTCATAGTTCCAGAGTTCAACGACTTCTTCAGGTATAAAGGGATGGTTGAACCGCTTAAGATAGCGATGGAGCAAGGCGAAATAAAGTATGAGACCCATAGTGAGGTTGTGGGTCCTTATAGGTTTACGTCTTTCTTCTCCGTCAATTATAACGTCTCGGTTCATGATAAAGGCTATATGGTGACTGTTCAAGACCCAAACTTCAACGCGATTGAGGATAGGATGCTCTGCCGGCTGCATAGATTGACGAAGGAGAGGTTTATTGAGATAACAAAGAGCCAGATGAAGCTTGCTTTAGGCGCAATCGACATCGAGAAGGGAGCCAAGAAGATCCGTGATCACCTCACACTAGTCTATGCAATCCAGACTGGGCATCCGCTTGTGAAGGAAAGGTTCAAACCTAAATACGTGATGATTACGCCGCAAGTCTTTGAGATTATAGGCAAAGCCAGAGAAGCCATACTTGAAGAAATACAGCAAGAAATAGTGAAGTTCTCAGCAAGGCTTGAGGACAAAGCCCTCCGATTCGCATGCGCAGCCTCGTTGATGGACTATTTCCATTTAGAAACGGATTTTATTCCTGTAAGCGAGGAAGCTTTAAGGTTTGCAGTCCAGCTTTACGTTGAGGAGGCATCGGTAAGATCCAGAGAAGCGTTCGACCCGCAAGAAGTCTTGAAGAAAGTCTATCCTGTTTGATGCTTACAAAATTAATGCTTTATCTGCGAAGCATTTTCCAAAATGGGTTAAACTTAAGAATCAACCATTAAGTTTTTAGGATGAGGTGGAAGTTTTAGAAAGAATAAAGACGAGAGGAAGTAAAATTTCAAGTTCTCCAAGCCGCCAGAGTATCCTCTTAAAGGGGACAATCAATTTATGCATTGCCTGAGAAGGTGCAGGTAAGATAGGACGGTGAATTCTGGAATCATTCCGTACAAAACATAATGCAGCTTTTGCCTAACAAAAAATGAAAAACCTATTATTGGGCAAATCAGACCCGTCTAATAAACTATTTGTAACCGAATTCAGTTTATTTAAGAATGGTTGAAAACCGTGTATAGTATTATTCCGCCAAAAAGACGCCCAAGGCTGTCCGTTGCAGTTCCAGCGTCGTTGGTCTCAGATGTACCACATCTAAGGGAGAAGACCTCTAAGATAGGTCTTGTTGGGCGTGCCTTGGCGATGTTCCGAGTTGATGAGGTCATAATATATCCCGACCATCCTGAAAGGGGACAGAAAGAGGAAGCGGAGCTTATAGCCTTAATCCTATCTTTTATGGAGACACCTCAATACCTAAGGAAACGCCTTTTTAGGATTAGACCCGAACTGCGATATGTCGGTATCCTTCCACCCCTACGAACGCCGCATCACCCGCTAAAGAATATTATGGAGGAGTTAAAGGTTGGAGAGTATAGAGAAGGTGTCGTAGTCTCCGTCGATGAGAAGGGTTCAAAAGTCGATATAGGCGTAGGAATTCCCATCAACGTGCCTAACGTCTCTCTTCCATTGAATTGCCGCTTCACCGTCAAAATTATTGAGGTTGGAAAAAATCCAAAGGCTAAAGTCGTAAATACGGAGGATGTTGAGGCTTATTGGGGTTATAAGACAACAATCTCCAATGTTCCCTTTGGACGTATGTTGAAAGAAAGAGCCTTTGATCTTGTCATAGCAACTTCGAGACATGGGAAACTATTGACAGAAGTGAAGGATGATCTCGTTGCCAAATGGAGGAAGTCCCAAGAGGTTTTATTAGCCTTCGGATCGCCAAGCGAAGGGCTTTATTACATTGTCAGACGAGAAAAACTCCAACTTGATGAGATAGCGGACTTCGTAATTAACACTATACCTTTCCAAGCAACAGAAACAGTTAGGACCGAGGAGGCGATATTTTCGACCCTAGCTATTTTGAATTTCTTGATAATCTAAGGACTCTTTTAGAGGAGCATTCTAAGAAATTACAAATTGTTTCGCAGCCAAAGAAAATAACGATTAACGTTTAGCAGCCTCTAATTATTCTTCATGTAAAACTTCAATCCGATGCACAGAATTCAGATTTATAAATACCTCACTTCTGTCTTCCCGGCTTACAACCTGAGGTATTGGCTGGGCAATGGTGGACCTTAAAACAGTTGCCTTTGCGTCGGAAAGCCAGATTCCTGGAGGTTCCCTTGTCACAGCTGCTAGGATCCCCTCGTATCCATAAGATTGGTCTAGGATAACATGTATCTTCCGCCCCAAATGCCGTTCGATCATGTGAAATATGGTGGGCGGAGGCGAATTTTTAGACATGGAACTCTATTAAGAATGCGTTAATAGATCAAATAAACCTTTCTACTCTCTTAGAGCCAAATTTAAGCCCAATAGCATTTCTTTTTTCTTTTATTTAACAATTTTTTTTCATTTTCATTCCAAAGGGCTCATGCTGCTCTTCGAAAATGAGTAAGAAAGGTGTAAAAATTCTATCACAAACCCACGCTTAAAATTCTTCCATTTACAGCAACTAACAGAAGTATCTCAGTAGCTGATCATGGAATGCCAAAAGGGGTTTCGCGAACATTTGGAATGAGAGTAATTGCTATAAGATATTACAGTTTTATCTTAAGCGTGTAGGGAGAAGCCCAATGAGTCTACGAGAAGAGAATCTTAATGTTGTATTGGCTGAGCTTTTAGCGGAAAGGGGATTGAAGGCTTTAGGTGAAGTTGTTCTTAGGAAGAGGGGCGGTCGGCCTGAGCCTGACGTTCTTATAGATTTGAATGGTGTGCGGATTGTAATTGAGGGAAAGAAGCCTGGTATGTGGGATGCGCTTGTAGAGCAGTGTAAGGAGAGATTGGATAACAATGTCTGCGATTTGTGTGTTATGGTGGAGTATTCCAATGTTAAACTGAGAAAGCTTGTGCCCGACCAGTTAGACGTTAGAGATGCTCTTTTAAGGGGCAGATTTAATGTAGGTTTTATTTCTTATGTTGATAGGGCTGGTTTGGATAAATGGACTGGTGTGGCTCCAAAGCCTGAAAAGTATGTGAATGTTGGCTTTGATGAACTTTTAACGTATTTAATGAGTGCTTATAGCAGGGTTGTAAGAGAGGATATAATAGGTCCTGTCATTAAAAGGATGAATGAAGTTCTGGATGAGTTTGCTGTGAAGGTTTCTACCGCGATTAATGTTGAGCGTTTAAGGGAAGTTTTGGAGTTGAAGGAGGAGGAAGGGGAATCTGATGAGCAGTAGGGAAGATGTGCATAAGCTTGTTTCAACCGCAGGGTTGCTGGTTGTTGACGCCATGGTTTTTCATGAAATTATAGCCGCTTTCCATAAAGGCATTCCAACGCTTTCAACCTTAATTTCATCTGCGAATTTGAAAAAGGAGCTTGAGAACTCTTGGCGTTATATAATTGACAATATTAATTATGAGCCTGTTCTTGAGATAGCTCTTAATATTTTGAATAATATGCCTGCAAGTCCCGCATTGGATAGGCAGTTGAGGGCGCTTGCTAATTTGGCTTATGATATAGCATCTTCTAGGGTTTTGCTTAGGCATGATCTTTTCGGGAGAATCTACCACAGGTTGCTTTTAGGGAATCTGGTTAAGTATCATGCAACATATTATACTTCGATTCCTGCTGCTCGTCTTTTGGCTAGACTTTTGATTAATCTACCTTCAAATTTGGATGTTAAAGGTGTTCCCCCTATCTATAACGCGGAACCCTTAAGAATTGTTGACTTTGCATGCGGTTCTGGGACGCTGCTTTCAGCCATATATAAAGAAGTTGACGCGCGACATAGAATTGAAAGCGAAACTTTGAGGATTGATGATTTACACAGATATCTTATAGAAGAGGGTATATGGGGTTTTGATGTTTTGCATCATGCAGTTCATTTAGCCGCAACTGTGCTTTCCCTGCATAATCCAATACCAGTAAAAGGTTCAAGGCTTTTCGCCTTAAGGCTTGGCGAGGAGAAATACCTTGGAAGCATCAACTTTCTGTCATCATCTATTTTGGGTCAAGATATGATTCTTCACGGCGAAACTGCAACAGGCCAAGAGGTTGTGGGCGTCTCAAAGAGAGAGATTAAGAGCATTCAGTTGCCTAATTTTCATGTTTGTATTATGAATCCGCCTTTTACCAGAAGTGTTGGCGGGAATCTTTTGTTTGGTTCATTGCCTAAAAAGGAAAGGGTTAAGCTTCAAAAAGCTCTTAGCAAGTTGCTTAAGGAGAAAGGTCTCGCGGGTATTGGTCAAGCTGGTCTTGGGGCAGTTTTCGTTTTCTTGGCTGATAAGTATTTAGAAGAAGGCGGAAGAATTGGTCTTGTGCTTCCTAGGGCGGTTTTGTCAGGTGTTTCCTGGGAGAAAGTGCGAGAGATGCTTTTACGCAAATATCA
>CAYSEL010000138.1:0-5910 GCA_964430035.1 uncultured Candidatus Bathyarchaeia archaeon | reverse complement strand
CAATTGTAGCCTTAAAAGCTGGAACAACGGATGTTGGCGTGAGAGCCGTTTCATCACATACAGGCTCATTAGCTGGCTTAGACACCGCATTCTCAGCAGCGTTCAAGAAGACAGATATCCTTCGAGTAGAGAATTTGGAGGAACTTTTCAATGTCGTCTTAGCCTTCGGGGAGGAACCTCTTCCAAAAGGAAAAAATATACTAATCATAACGAACGGCGGGGGACCAGGAATCTTAACTGCGGACGCTTGTGAGAAGGTTGGACTCGACCTGCCATTGCTTGAGTACGATATTATAGAAGAACTACGGAGGTTTATGCCTCCGCATGCAAGCCTAAACAACCCTTTAGACATTTTAGGAGATGCAGACGCGAACCGATATAAAATGGCTTTAAAAGCAGGTCTCAAAAGCCACGTAGTCGACGGAATTATTGTGATTCTAACCCCGCAGGCGATGACACCAGCTAATATGGTGGCAGATGCCCTCGCGCAGTTCTGCAAAGGCTCAGATAAGCCCATTATTGCGGCTTTCATGGGTCTCGACCACGATTCTCCTGCCCTTAAGACTTTGCAGAAGAATAAGATACCTAACTATGCTTTTCCAGAGCATGCAGCCTACACATTGAAAAGAATGTTTGACTACGCCTCCGCTCTTGGACGCCATGAAGAGGAACCTCCAACCTTTTATAATGTTGATGACGGGAAGGTTAGAGGTGTTTTAACTAAAGTCCGAGGTGAGGATAGGTTAAGTCTGACAGTTGACGAAGCCTTCGAAGTTGCTAGAGCTTATGGGATCCATGCACCTGAAAGCGGGGTCGCCAAAACCAAAAGAGAAGCAGTGAAGATAGCGAACTCTATCGGATACCCTGTCGTCATGAAGGTTGTCTCTCCAGAGATTCTTCACAAGACAGATGTTGGCGGAGTTGTATTAAATGTAAACTCAGACCGAGAAGTAAAGAGGCATTATGACGAACTGTTGAGAAGGGCAATTGCATTGATGCCTCAAGCTAGGATTTTAGGCATATTAGTCCAGAAGATGTTGCCCCCAGGTAAAGAGGTGATTATAGGCGCGGTTAGAGACCGCCAATTTGGACCACTGATAATGTTCGGTTTAGGCGGAATCTACGTCAACTTCTTAAAGGATGTCTCCTACCGCCTCGCTCCGCTTACTAGATCCGAAGCAAGAGAGATGATTGAGGAAACAAAAGCTTACTTACTTTTGAGGGGAGTAAGAATGGAGCCTCCATCGGATATAGAATCTGTCATAGACTCAATCCTCAGGGTTTCGCAGATCATGCATCGATTCGAAGAGATCGTTGAGATGGAGATAAACCCCCTCTTCGTATATGAAGAGAAAAAGGGTTGCGTAGCAATAGATGTTAGAATAACTGTGAGAAAATAACGTTGGTCAGTCAAAGCAGACTAGGAGGTTCGTTTTGAATAAAAACCGAGCGAATCTATTCTTTTCAGATTCGTTCGCCCGGTATCAATAGAGTAAGGATTAAAAACTTTAGCCTTTAACGAAATGTTACTTTTAACCCAAATCATAAACCTTTTCCATCAATCTACATGTCTTTGGAGTAGATAAGTTTATCACCAATTTACCCCAAACATTATTTAGCAAACATCAGAATCATTTGGTGGTATAGGCAGATATGAACTCATCTAATCTTAAATGCCAATCTATGTCTAATCGAAAGATTATGTAAAAGGAGTGTGATGAGTTGCCGCGACAAGCAATATACTTAACCTCCTTAGAAGGGCTTGCCGGAAAAAGCACAATAGCAATTTCATTAGCCCTATTAGCCAAAGATCTCGGCATTAAAGTTGGATACTTTAAGCCAATTGGCGTAGACTCTGGAAGCGGTACAAAAGAATTTGTTGATGAGGATGCTGAGACACTGAAGCACATAGTAGGTTTAAAGGAAGACTCCAGCCTCATATGCCCTTTTATCCTTAGAAGAGACACTTTCTTAGACGAACTCGGCAAGGTTGAGAGCCCAAAAATACTTGAAACCATCACTAAGTCCTATCTAAAGACCTCTGAGGGGAAAGACCTTATGATCATTGAGGGACCACCTACACTTTCAGAGGGATCATTCATAAATTGCTCAGTGCCAAAGTTAGCAAGGGATTTTAAGGCTAATATTATAACTGTAACGATCTTCAAAGATGACTTTATCGTGGACGATATTCTTCAAGCCCAAGACTACCTCCTAAAATGGGAAGTTTCTCTCTCAGGCGTAGTAATAAACAAGTTTCCCCCGGAAAAAATGGATAGAGCCAAAAGACTGATCGCTTCTATTCTTCAAGAGATAGGTGTAGATGTCTTAGGTGTTATACCTGAGGATAAGATGCTAAGCGCATTAACCGTCAAAGAGATATATGAGTTCATAGGCGGAAAGGTTCTTGCCGGAAAAGACGGCATGAACAAAACTATTCAGAATGTTCTCATAGGTGCGATGACCCCTGAAAGCGCTACACGGTATTTCCAAAAAGTGAAGAATGAACTTGTGATCACTGGTGGGGACAGAACTGACATAATCTTTGCAGCTCTCGAAGCCGGAGTTTCTGCTTTAGTTTTAACAGGTAACCTCTATCCAAGCGTTAAGATTTTTCCAAAAGCTGACGAACTCGCAGTTCCGATAATTCTTGTACCTTACGATACCTATACAACCTTGCAGCAGATCCAGAAAATAGTGGGAAGAATCAAGCCACAAGACAATAAAAGGGTAAACCATGCGAAAAAACTCGTCAAGGAACATGTTGAATGGCGCAAGATTCTGCAGGGTGTCAACTGAGCAGACAGCAAACAGTTAGAATGGTGATTGAACAGTGAAGATTAGACAACCAATCGTATGTGTTCTAGGGCATGTTGACACTGGAAAGACTCTTCTTCTAGACCATATCCGAAAGAGCAGCGTTCAAGCTCGGGAAGTAGGTGGCATGACGCAACATATTGGTGCGAGTTTCTTTCCCCTTGAGACTTTGAAGGAGATCGCTGGGCCGCTGCTTCGCAGAATAGGTGGAGAAATAAGGATTCCAGGTTTGCTTGTGATTGACACTCCAGGGCATGAGGCTTTCGCCAATCTTAGACATAGAGGTGGAGGGGTTGCCGACATAGCCATACTTGTAATCGACATTCTAAAAGGATTTGAGCTTCAAACCTATGAATCGATAGAGATTTTGAAGTCAAGGAGAACCCCTTTTCTAGTTGCGGCTAACAAGATTGACCGTATCCCTGGGTGGAAACCTCAACCGACAACTTCATTTCAAGAATCTTACAGCCTCCAAGACCCTCACGTCCGCCAAGCCTTAGATGAACAGTTGTACGTGATTATTGGAAAGTTTTCGGAGTTAGGCTTCAGGGCTGACAGATTTGATAAGATAACTGATTTTACGCGGACAGTTGCCATCGTTCCAACAAGCGCTAAGACAGGTGAAGGCATAACAGAACTTATCGCGGTGCTCACTGGTTTGACGCAACAGTTCCTCAAAGAGAGGCTTCAAACAACTGAAGGGTCTGCTAAAGGTACGGTGCTTGAGGTTAAAGAGGAAGTGGGGTTAGGGGTCACTGTAAATGCGGTCATCTACGAGGGGACGATACGAAAGGATGACATCATAGTCCTTGGAGGGAAGGAAGCGCCAATAGCCACAACGGTTCGAGCGCTTCTTCTGCCTAAACCCCTAGACGAGATTAGAGACCCGAGAGACAAGTTCTCATCCGTAAATGAAGTCTCAGCAGCAGCGGGTGTGAAGATAGTTGCTCCGAACCTTGATGACGCTCTGGCTGGCGCCCCCCTTTACGTGGTTCCATCAAAGGAAGACATAGGCAAATACCTAGAAGAAGTCTCAGAAGAGATTGAGAAAGTCCGCATCTCAACCGATGTAAATGGTGTCGTCCTAAAAGCTGATACCTTAGGCTCTCTCGAGGCGATAACCGACAGTCTGAGAAGAAATGGTGTACCGATCAGATTAGCGGATGTAGGCGAAATCTCAAGAAGAGACATTACAGAAGCCGCCGTTGTAAAGGAGAACGAACCATTATATGGTGTAATCTTAGCCTTTGACGTTAGGGTTCTGCCAGACGCTGAGGAAGAAGCGCAAAATAGAAAGATTCCTATATTCAAGTCTAACGTAATCTATCACCTAATCGACGATTATCTGAAATGGATGAGATCCGAGAAGGAAGCCCGAGAGAGAGCTGAATTTGAGAAGCTAACTAAACCTGCAAAGATTAAGGTTCTTCCCGGCTATGTCTTCCGAAGAGCAAAGCCTGCTATAGTCGGCGTTGAAGTACTTGCGGGAGAGATAACACCAAGGACACGCCTCGTCACTGAAGAAGGAAAAGAGATAGGGGAAATACTTCAAATCCAAGATAAGGGTGAAGCTATCCCTTCAGCCGAAGCTGGAAGACAAGTCGCTGTCTCCATCGATAAACCAACAGTTGGTCGACACTTCGATGAAGGAGACGTATTATACGTAAGCGTTCCTGAACCCCACGCTAGGAGATTGATCTCAGAGTTTCAGGATAGGCTTGACCCTGGCGAGATTGAAGCCCTAAACGAAATTGTGGAGATAATGAGAAAGAATAAACCTTTCTGGGCTGCTTAGTTGGATCTAACTCTGGATCATTAACTCTTTGTCTTTAATTTACATGTGTTTTGATAATTGCCTTTTTACATCTCATGTCGACGCGATTTTCAATAAGTCTTCTGATCCTTCAGCATAGCCAGAGGCGATTAGTATGTCGCCAGCGTTTATGACCAGATCCGGTTTGGGACGTATCCATTTCTCATCCCTTTTTATGGCTAATATCCACATTCCGGTCTTTTCTGGAATTTGGGATTCACGTAGAGTCTTCCCAACAAGCGGTGACTTCTCTGAGACTGTTACGCGTATCACAGTCTCCTCGGCTTCTTCTATTACGAGTTTAAAAATTGGATGAGGTTTCAGCCCCCTCAATACAACCTCTGCAATCTTAGCTGCAGCATCAGCTATTTTTTCAGTGACCACTCCTAAACGTATCAAGCCTAGGAAGTCCCTTGACTCTTCCGGCTTAGTAATACCAGCTAACACGAGAAACTCAAAGTCGGTATGCAAAGTATCCATGTAATCCTCCAGCCTTTGAACCTCTTCAGCAAGTTCATGGCTATTAAGAAGCAGAGAAGAGTATGCAAGGTCTATCATAAGTTCACATGTATTCTTAAGTTCAACGATCTTATCAACAATTATTTGGAAAGATTCAGAAAGCGTCAAGTTAGTCACTCCAACCCTTGATTGAACCGTTAGCAAATCCCCGTAATTCTCTTAATCCCTCCGAGGCTCCTCTCACAATAAGCAAATCTTTTTGTCTAATCTTCTCTCTGGGCTTGGGGTTGATTATCCACTTGTTTGCTCTTCGAATTGCAATTACATTTGTCCCAATTCTTGCTTCGAGACCCAACTCCTCTAGGCTTTTTCCGATAAGAAAGGACGTTGGCTCAACTTTAACGCAACATAACTGTTCCTCAACCTTCTCAAAAGCCTCACGAATGATTGGATGTACACGTATATCCCTTAACACTATAGTTGCTATGTCAGCAGCTGCATCGGAGATTGTGTCCGTTGCAGTTGCTACTGCTAAAACTCCCGCAAGCGACTGAGCCTCTTCAACATTTCGGGCTGCAACCATAGCGTGTATCCTTAGCTGGTAAACAAGTGCATCCACCTCGTCCTCTAGGCGTAAAACTTCGTTGGCAAGTTCATCATCGTTGACAAGTGCGGCGGAGTATGCAAGGTCTATCATAAGTTCGGAAAGATTCTTCATCTCAACCAAGATCTCGCGAACGGACTTTGGTTCATACCTTATTTTTTCAAGATTATGCATACGATTATGCATACGATTAGAGTATCTCCATACTTCCTTATTC
>CAYSEL010000137.1:0-7387 GCA_964430035.1 uncultured Candidatus Bathyarchaeia archaeon | reverse complement strand
CCCTAACAATGTCCTCAACAGCCTGGTCATCCCACAAATCAACGCGTTTAGCCAAATTCCGTAGGCATTCAAGCTTACCCGCAACTGTAGCCTCAGACAACCGCTTAGTACGCTTAAGCCACAGAACAAAGTTAACCGTTTCCTCAGCATTCAAAAGGGGCTGGTTTATGCCTTGGTGGGGCTGGTCGGATTTGAACCGACGGCCTTTGCCCGGAAACGAGGCGTGAAGCCTTGTCTCCTACGGGTTTCTTCAAAGCTCCAGAACTTCTTCATCCCGTTATGGTCCGCAAACCCGTCTTCTTCTTTCTGGAGCCCTTAACGGTTGATTTCCCATAGTCAACTGTCGTCATACCTTTCTAGCAAGCCACCATTCCGGTTGGCTGTTGCTAGACTACAGCCCCAATAACTAAATCTTTTCCAATCCATTCAAATAAATATATAGGTTACGATTTATGGCGAAGTTATGAAGCGAAAAGTTAAAGAACATCCCTAACTAAACCTTTTTGGGTTGCCGGCCAAAGGGCGCGGGACCCACCCGATCCCATTCCGAAAGTAAGAGGCATACTGGCGGGAGCTTCTTACCGGCAACTCGGAAGTTAAACCGCGCTCCGTCTCCGGCAGTAGTACAGTCTTCGGCTGTGCGAAACCGGAGAAGCTGGCAACCTACCTAGAGATTTTGCGCTTAAGGTAATGCTACGAATTAGATGTTTTACCTTAGTTGAAGACTTATTTTAGGGTGGGGAAATTTAAAACTGTCATCCAGAGAGACTTTCTTGATCAGAACTTAGCATAACCTATCCTTAGGACTCTGAAATGTGTCAACTGTAACTATGAATGTTCCTTTTTTGCGGTACTCATAAGACTGGGTTGTCCTCAGCTTTTTATAGCAATGTTTCTCTAATCATAATAATCCACAAGAGCCTTTTGTTCCGTCTCATCTTTAGTTGACATTTTTTCCCATTCTTTACTTTTGACGTATCCGCCTACCTGCTCCTTAATCTTTTTGGCTATGTTCTTGCCTATTGTTGGGAGGTTAACCAACTCGTTAATTTGAGCCCTTTTGAGGTCCTCAACTGTCTTAAATCCAGCGTTATACATTACTCTGGCCCTTACTCTGCCGATTCCCTCTAGCCTTGTAAGTGGAAGTAATTCTGCCTTTACACCTTTCAAAACCCTTTCCCTAAGGTTTGCCATCTGAGAAAGAAGATTTTTATGATCTAATAGCTTCGCTAACTCAAGGGAGGCGTAGAGGAGCCATTCAGCCGTTGATATAAGCCTATACAGGTCTCCCGGTTCAACCCCAAAGTTCTCAATTATTTCATCCTCGCTCATCTCTTCTATCCAAGATTTTATAATTAAGGCTGTCTTAACTTCGCCTAGAAATTCTTCGTAGGCTACTCTGTCACCCCACTCGCTAGGCTGTTCGAACATAAATTCGTCGCTGTGCCTCTCAAGGAACATGCCTACCTTATCGAAGTCCTTGCTTGAGCATCTAAACTTTGGAAACATGTCAGGTGTATGCGCAATCATATGGAGGAAGCTGAACTCCGTTAGCTTAGGCGCTCTGTTACGCAAACCTTCTCGAATAATTATGGCTGACAAAGGGTCAATGTATAGCTGAGAAACCCTCTGGCCAAAACGGGTTGCTTTTAAGTTTGGTCCACTGGCTTCAATCATATCTTCGTCGTAAAGAAATTTTAAGATTTTAGAGATTACACCCTTTATCGCACGCAAATCATATTGATACGCGTAAAGGGTTCTATTGAAAAACTCATAGACACCTTGCTCCGAGAATGCAAACTCTGAGGCTATTGTTGAGAGAACATGGGCTCTCAAAACTTTCTCGACGCCAAGCTTTGACCATATCCTCTCAGGCTTGGCTAGGACGTAGTTACTGAGAAGGTAGTCTCTTTCCTCCTCAGTCTTTGCTAGGAGAATGGACTCGCCGAACTTGTCATATTTCGGACGCCCAGCCCTTCCAACCATCTGCTTATACTCAAGAACAGATATCGGGTAATAACCATATCCAGGCTCATACCTTCTATAGCTACTTATAATCACGGTCCTAGCGGGCAAGTTCACTCCAAAAGCAAGTGTAGGTGTGGCTGTCAAAATTTTAATCTTTCCTTCGCGGAAAGAGTCCTCAACAATTTTCCTATGTGTTGAGCCTAAACCAGCATGGTGGAAGGCGGTGCCATGCTTAACAAGGTCAGCTAGCAAGTTGCTTATCCTTGTCCGTTCGCCAGTTTTGCCTATACTCTCAGAGATGCGCTTCAATGAGCGCTCTAGAGGCTTGGAGAGCAGACTGCGCATGTGAGGCGCAATCTTCGCTGCTATGCTTACTGCATTCCTCCTGGTCGAGGCGAAGATAAGTGCTTGTCCACCTTGTTCTACGCTGTTCAATGCCAAGTTAATAGCAGGATTACTGACTAACTTCTTAATCTTGACGGAACCTCCGTCGGAAAACTGTATTTCCCTTCCTAATAAAACACCTTCCTTAAGGATTACAGGTCTCCATTGGGTCGTGACAGGTATAGCTTTAAGCCATTCGGCTATTTCCTCAGCGTTTCTGACTGTGGCGCTCAATGCTAAGACTTGGATGTCAGGGTTCACTTGGAGTAGTCGTGCAAGCACAACCTCTAATGTTGGTCCCCTATCGCCGTCTGTAATAAGGTGGACTTCATCAGCCACTACCAGCGAGACACTGTCAATCCAATGTGCTCTATGCCTAAGCAGTGAATCGCACTTCTCATTTGTCGTTATGATGATGTCAAATCTTTCAAGCCAAGGGTCGCTACTGTCGAAGTCGCCTGTACTTATTCCAACCTTTACCCGCCGCCCACTAGGTTTCTTAAGATGCTCATACTTCTTGAATTCTTCATACTTTTCATTAGCCAGGGCTCGGAGAGGTGTTAAGTAAAGAACCTTTCCACTCCGTTCTAGGACATGTTTCAGGGCGCAAATCTCAGCTACCAGGGTCTTACCGGACGCGGTGGGACTAGCTAGAAGGAGATTCTTTCCTTCTAGAGCGCCTGCTTCTACAGCCTCTTTTTGAGGTGGAAAAAGCTCCGTGATTCCTGAACTAATCAATAGTTGTTTCGCTTGTTCAGGTAGGCTTAAGTCCTCTAAAAGCAAGTCTAAACCCTTTTTTTCTACAGTATACTAAGTCTTCTTTAAGTATCCGTCTCTCGGTTCATAGACGGTTCCTTCTCTAATTAGTTGCCCTATTAACCTCTCAGCTTCTGCTCTTTGGATGTCAAATTCGCTGCTCAACTTGTCCAGTAGTTCAGACTTTTTAACGAGCCCCGTATCCTTCTCCATCTTGACGAGGATACTGAGGATTACGCGGAGTTTTTCCTGCATGCTTTTAGGTTTTCCCGTCATGATTATGTCTATGTCAATTTTTTTAGAAGAGACGTCAATGCCTGCCTCTTCAAGCGATCTTCTCATGATTGCTATCGCATACTCAGCATCCTCAGGCTGAACCTCCTTTCTGAGCGCAGCCCTTGCCCTTGCCTCTGATATTCGGACTAGAGATTCAAGTTGACGCGCAGTTATGGCGATAGGTGAACCTTCAGTCTCAGTCGCTGCGCGCATCTCAAGATAAAAGTCTCTGAGACGCTCCAGAGCCTCCTTGGTCAAGGTTGGGTTTATGCCTCTTGCAAAGGCAATATACTTCCTGAGAATGTCAGGAGGGATCGGCGGCTCGGATGGAGAAGCTCCCTTCCTGTGTAGCTCAAGGATATGTTCACTCATCTGTAGGTCACGTTCCTTCTCTGGAATATCCTTCAAGACGAATATTAAGTCGAATCTTGAAAGGATTGTCACTGGGAGAGAAATGTTCTCCGCGACCGTCCGGTAAGAATCATACCTCCCGAGAGCGGGGTTTGCTGCTGCAAGGATAGCTGCTCTAGCATTCAACGTAGCTACTATCCCGCCCTTTGCAACAGAGATCGTATGCTGCTCCATGGCTTCGTGGATGGCGACTCTATCATCTGGACGCATTTTGTCCATCTCATCTATACATGCTATGCCTCTATCTGCCAAGACTAAGGCTCCAGCTTCAAGGGTCATCCCCCCAGTTGGTGTTGGGAGGACAGCGGCTGTTAATCCCGCGGCTGTTGTCCCTCTGCCACTTGTGTATAGACCTCTCGGAGCTATCCTAGGCACATACCTCAAGAGTTGGGACTTAGCTGTTCCCGGGTCGCCTATCAAGAGAATGTTGAGCTCACCTCGTATGCTTATGTCTGGAAGATATTTAGGGACGCCTCCAAAGAGAAGGTACATTATAGCCTCTTTAATGTGCTCGTAGCCGTAGACTGAAGGCGCGATTGACTGAATAATCTTTCGATGAATCCATGGGTCTTTTGACAGCTTTATTATCTGCTCCTCCTCTTCAGGGGAGATAATGAGGGACTCAGGCTCTTTACCAGCCGTGTCAATGAAGTTTGCTTCGAGAAAAAGGGAGAACGCTCTCAACTTTCCCGTTCTGGGATAAGATTTAGCTTCAGCCCGGACAATGCCTACAACATATAAACGGTCTCCTGGGCGAGCGGTATCAATAATATCTTTTCCAATAAGTTGAATGTCCAACGAGCGAGGCGTTTGTCCAGGCGGAAGTTCCTCAGGATACTCTTGAACTCGAATCTCTTGTGAATCGATGAACTCTGACTCCTCATATATAAGTTCGAAGTTTCCAGTCCTTTTACATGTAGGGTTACTGCATCTATATGGAAATGTTATGAAGTTTCCAGTCTGAGCTATCTCGGTCTTTTCGCCGCATCCTTTACATCTAAAGGTTGCATTTATGACGAGCGGTCTGACATTCGTTGAACGGATGACTATGCCTTCCAACATAACTAACTTTCCAATATGCTCAGAACCTAGACTCCTAAGAGGTGTTGTGTATGGAAGACCTCGAATCCTAACTGCAATTTTCTGACCTTTTATTCTTTCAGCATATTCCCGATCTTCTATTAGTAGCTGATCGTAAGCCGCGTTACTGGCGTATTCTAAGTATTCATCAGGCTGTTCGAGCAGTTTCTCAGCTAGTTCATCATCCGCAACTAGGAGGTCTTCGAAATCTATGATAAGCGAAGTCGCACCGCTAAGCGACATATGTGCGATTCTTTGGCGATACTTGTCTGACTTAAAGAAGTTTTGAAATCTTTCCGAAGGTTTCTCAAGCATTAACTCTGTCATAGTCTCAACTCAACTAAATAATCTCAGATCTCCAATCGTTTATTATCCTTTCTAACTCCTCATAAAGCTGCAACTCTTCCAACGTTAAATTTCTTAATGCTTGGCTTTTCTGCCCTGGCGTGGACGCCAGAGACACTATCTTCTTCAGTCTACAGTTAAAAATGTCTTTAAAAAGTTTCTGAGCATTTTCATACTCCCTCATTTTTTCGGGACTACTTCTAGAAGAACGTTTCAATTCCTCAACTAGACGGCGAATTCTGGGATAAAAGTCTTCAGGTAAAGAAGACAAGTCCAACGCTGACTGTATGCGTTCCTTATGGAGTAGACTGTGAAGCCTTATGGCGGTTATAGTTTCCCCTCCCATTCTAACTATCCCTGCCTTCTCAAGCTCCTCAGCAATCCAGAACTTCACTTCATATTCATTTCCTTCCTCGAATGGTCCAACTGCTAAACTGGCAAGCTCGATCTTTGGTGAATTCCTGAGTGCAACAACCTTCGTCAACTTATTTTCAAATAAGAAATCAGCATATTTGACCCATGAGCTCATCTTATCACGAAAATCCATTTTGATCCCTTAATCTCTTTCATACGAATTAAGAATATCATCAGTATGTAAAATATATAAAAAATTTGGAGAGGGAAAAAGATGCGAAGAAGGCTTTTTTTCGGCTTAAAATGGCGTTCTATCTACATTTTGTGATTTAATCTTGTCATCCAAAATAGACTTTTCAGGATTTGCTGGGTCGATTTAAAAAATAATAACGCGGATATTTTTTGAAGCATGCATATTTAACATGTAAAGTAAAACCCAAGAATATGGTTAATAAATGAAGAGGTGTGTGCATTTGAGCGTTTTCCATTTTCATGAGCCAAAAACCAAGATGGCGACACATAACAAAGATTAATATGCCGTCATATACCAATTTCATAAGGGCAGAAGATGCTTATTAATTATATTAGAGCATAGTATTCGAGAAAGAGGGACGCCTCATCGATTTGAAGAGGTTAGAGAAATGGGTGTTGCGTCTTTTTGGGCTTGCATCTTCGACTGCATCATAAAAGGTGGTAAAGTTGCGTCTTCATATTCATAAAAAGGCTTTCAGGGCTCTCGGCATCTCAGAGAGCTTCGTAAAAGGTCTAAGCGAAAAATCAGTCTTAGCAGGTGTAGTGATGCGTTCCGACAAGGTTATTGACGGCTTTGTATTCTCCACGGTCACGATCGGAGGAATGGACGCTACAGATAAAGTTATCGAGATGCATAGAAAAATTGGAAGAGATGACTTAAACCTCCTTCTCCTGAACGGTTGCGTTATCAGCTGGTACAATGTCATCGATCTTCACAGAGTTGCGGAAGAAACTGAACTACCGTTAATCTGCGTAACCTACGAGGAGTCAGAGGGGTTGGAAAAATACTTTAGGGAATTATTCCCCAAAGACTGGGCGACGAGGGTTGAAATTTACCACAAGAATGAGGCAAGGGTGTCTCTCAAACTCAACACGGAGCACACGGTATACGCAAGGTTCATAAACATAAGCCGAGAAGAAGCGATAACAATTCTTAACAAATTCACGACGCATGGAGCTGTCCCAGAGCCGTTGAGAGTGGCCCGACTAGCGGCTAGATCCATAGTTAAGAACCTCAGAGTTTAAAGTTCTAAAAATGCTGGCTCTTAGAGGCTAGTGGATAAAAAGGTCTTAACCAACAATTTCTACAAACGTCCCTATGGCTTGTCCGGGCAGTCCCCTTCTGAATTTGGCTCTGACCAATCCGTTCTTGCCATGTGGCGACAAAATCTTTCCTATGAATTTCTTTGATCCAAAAGACCACACGACTTTTCTCCCTAAAAGTTTTGTTGTTTCCTTTTCCGTGCCAACTTTTGGAAACCGTAAAAGGCACTCCTTTGGTCTTTGAGTTTTCGGTCCCAACCTGTAACCGACAACTACCCCCTTAAGACCTTCTTCCATTTCGCCTCCCCTCCATCAAATATTCAAGTTCCTTAAGCTAAAGAAGATTATGATTCAAAAAAAGGCATGCTAGTTTATATATTTCTCTCTCTTAGTTCTATGTGGAAAATCTTGCTTAGATGTCTAAAAGTTGGTTAAAAGCCCTTTTTTAAAGGTCCGAGCGATGGATATGACAACTCTCCTTGAAAGAAGGTTGGAAGAGATATCAAAACTCTTGGAT
>CAYSEL010000136.1:0-8017 GCA_964430035.1 uncultured Candidatus Bathyarchaeia archaeon | reverse complement strand
GTGTCTTTACATTTATTGTTTAGGCGGCAAATACTTGCTTGCCGCGTTGGGGAAAAGAATTGTTTATGAAAAAACGGTTGATGGCGGTCACTCTTCTTCTCCTAGCTTCTTTGCTACCTTTTAGCGGGCTTCTCGTTGAGGATCTTGGCGATGTTTTTGTTGACCGTGAGGACCTGTTTGTCCTTAAGGGAGACATTTTAGCCGTCTATTTTAAGCCTACTTTGCCAAATCTTGAGGTTAGATGTGTACCCGTCTCTGGGCAAGCTCTCTTTGATGTCAGATTTATTTCTAATTACACGGATGCAATGTTCGGCGTAGTTACTACCGTTTTGATAAGGCCGGAATCCGAAGCGACCTATAATATCTCAATAAGCTTTGTCTCGGATGAGTCTTGGAATTATCTGATCGGTGCTTACACGACAAATTTCTCTTTTTATTATGAGAACTATGGTAAGGCGGTTGAGACTTATGGATACTTCGTCAGGCTACGTCCTCCATATACCCGTCCCGCAGGCAATTTCACAATAAACATACTCCTTACAGTACAAGGTGCGACGCCTTCATCTGGTTTCTTCATAAGGCTTCCGGCTCCTGCAAACTTGGCCCTAATCGTCGCCTTCTCCAGCATACTTGCATATATAAATGGCTTCATATTCCTTGATACCTATTTCAAACATAAGAGGGAGATTGTGTCGAGTCGGCGGTGGATTCTTGTTTGCGCAGCCCTATTACTCAGCGTTCTAATAGTCTACTGGTTCTTCGTTACCTTGGCGTCGACGCCTCAAAGAGGTGCTTAAAAGTGGAAGAAAGCGAATTCATAGACCAATGGTGGTACGTAAGGCCTAATCTACGAAAGTTTTTCTTTCCTCTCCTTTACATTTCGTCGTGGCAATATAGGCTGTGGAGTTTTCTACACAAGCCTCCAGAGAAGCGCATGAAGAAGGCTGAAAGATACGCCAAAAAGATAAGGAAGCGAATGGACTTTCCAAATGTCAGAAAGGAAGATGTGGTGGGTGGAGAAGAGAACCTAAATAAAGTTCTCTTAAGTGCACATTACCATATTTTTAGGGATCCTGATGTCAGACGAGCATGCCTAGTCCAGCCTCCGAAAATTTTCATACTGAAAGGCGGATCCGGAAGTGGAAAGACGTTTTTCGCCGAGGCTTGCCAAAGGGAGATATTCGAGGAAGGGCTCAAGTATGGTCTCCTCGTCCATTACACATCTCTTAGGCCTGAAAATGTGTATACTATGTGGTATGGGAGAAGCGCCCAACAACTAGGTGCTTTCTTTCAAGAGGCTTTTCAGAAGCCAAGTGTAGTCTTAATTGATGAGTTTCAGGCATTTGGAAGCAAGTTCTCCTCCGTAAGTGAGGTGGGGATGGAGGAGAAGAGGGTTCAGACGGTCTTTCTAGAGAAGATGGATCATCTCCAGAACAAGAACTATCGTTGTATTGTCCTCATCTGTACAAGCGAGTATGAAACTATTACGGAGACGTTGCGTAGAAGAGGTGTCGTCGGCACAATAGACTTGGACGCAGGGATAAACCGTCTAATGCTTCTTGAGATAGCTAAGAAGCAGGCTGAGAAATATGGCATCAACTTGAAACCTTCTGAGATCATTGAAGTTCTTGAAGAATCGCTTAGAGCTGCTGGAAACACACGCCTAACACCCGCAGATGTTGTTAACGCCTTCCAAATCGTTATGACTGAAAAGTCTCGGCCATTCCAACAACGTTTAATTAATCGTGTTAGAATGCGGAGGGCACAAAAAGCCGATGTTGGAAGACTTGTCACACTGAACGATTTCAGAGCTTCAGCTAAAGGTCTAAAGGCTTACACATCGCAGGAGAAGACCGAGGCTGCAAAGAGGGCGGTTAACAGGATAGCGCCGAGGGAACGATACAGTGACATAGGCGGCCTGCATGGAATCAAGGACGAAGTTATCAAAGAGATATCTTTGGCTCTAGATTCCGATTTGGCTGTGAGAGCTGGTTATCATCCACCCAAGGGTTTCCTCTTCTGCGGTCCGCCAGGTACTGGAAAGACGCTTCTCGCGAAGGCAATTGCAGGCGAGAATGACGTATGGTTTTACAATATAGACGGCCCATCAATACTCCAAGGAAAGTATGGAGACCCGGAGAAGACCATTAGGGATATATTCGATGATGCACGTAAGAATGCGCCTGCAATAATCTTCTTCGATGAGATAGACTCCGTTGCCCCAAAGAGGGGAATGTACGACCCTATTGTTGATCGCGTTGTCTCTCAGCTCCTGACCGAGATGGATGGCTTTACGCCCTTGACAAATGTCGTCGTAATTGGAGCTACGAACAGAGCTGAGATCCTAGATGTGGCGCTGCTCGAACGTTTCACCCGCCGGTTTGAGTTTACCTACCCGAAGAATAAGGCTGAGAAGATGGAGGTTCTCCAGGTTCATCTTCGCCGCTACAGGGATGCTTTGGCAAAGGAGGTAACAGCTGAAGATGTTTTGAGAATTTTTGAGAAGAGGATCCTCAGTCCCAGGAAGATAGCTGACGCGGTTGATGATGCAAACCGTCTTAGAGCTAAGGAGATTGAGGCATGCAGAAAGCTGTTGGAGGCGATGTCTTACGGCGAAGATAAGGAGAAAGAGATAAGAAACTTATTCAAACCGGATCTTGAGAGGTTATGCGAAAACTTAGGAATAAACGCCGACAGCCCCGAATTCCTAAAAACTCTCCAGAAGGTCGACCCATCAAACTACCCGTTGTCTCTCTTTCATTTTGAGAAGGCGCTACAAAGAACCTTCGATGAGAGCGTTGAGGAGGCGCAGAGAATGATACAGCAGACAGTGAGGATTGAAAAGCCTGAGATCGGCAAGAGTTACGGGTTGATAGCCCTAGGAGATCGGGGCGAACTCGGAGGGCTAGTGGGAGTTGCAGAGGTTGTAGTTAACCCTCGAGGATCCGGAAAGGTTCAAGTGATCGGAAGTGAGGTAGGTGAGAGCATATTGGCAAGCGCCCAAGACGCTTTCATCTATATAAACTCGGTCTCAAACTGGAGGTTTAAAGACTACGACATCTACGTAGAACTGGTTACGCCTGCAAAAGGAATGGAGAAACAGAGCTTTGGCTTGGTCACCTCAAGAGCTCCAGTTTCAGGCCCATCAGCTGGACTCTCAATAGCAGTTGCAATGCTCTCAGCCTTTCTGAACGTTGAAGTCGACCCGACAGTGGTCATGACTGGAGCGATAACAGCGAGGGGGGAAGTCTGGCCAGTCGGCGGCCTCGACTATAGAGGCATGGGCAAGATAGAAGCAACCTTATCTGACAGATATGCACGCAAACTTATCATACCAAGATACAATTACGAGAATCTAGCCAAGTTCGACGCCGAAAGGATGCTCTCAGAGAAGGGAGTGAAGATAGTTCCTGTACAGACATTCCTCGAAGCAGCAGCACAAGCCCTAATGGGTTTATTAGGCGAAGAAGAGATATTGAAGGTCTTAACAAAAGAGACGCAGACAATGACTGATCCCCGAAATTCCTAAACTATACTCGGATATTATTCATTGCTGATGGATTCCTTCAAAGAGAAAAGAATCATTGAATGAAGATAATCAGATTTGCACACGGTTATTTCATCTTGGAAAGTTTGCCACGTCCACTGTGAAGTACGTTCCTAATGTCCAATCCCTATTTCTCAAAGGACTATTTCTCGAAATGCTCCTAGAGGCCGCACGTACCCGCCTTTCGTGGTCTCGCTCTTGCAAACCTGTTCCAGCTGGAGCTCGACATAATCCAACGGCTGCACCAAGCAGCCATTCTTACCGTTTCTGAGTCCACACTCGGCTCTGCTATGTAAAGCTCCGCATTATCAGATGCTTCCTACAATGATCTCTGCATCTTCTGATACATCTTCTCAAATGTCCAACGTGTTGCCGAAATGAGTTCCCGCTCCCTTTGTATGTCGAAGTTGCGGATTGTTATCTCCCTAACTATTTCCCCCTCAGCCTTGATCTCGTACGAAAATGCCTCATTCTCTGAGATTTTGCCTTCCTTAACGAGCTCCTGATCCTTCATTTTCATCTTTTCTAAAATACTATCAACAAGGAAAGATGTGAATGGAGGCATATTCACGTTGAACTTTTTATCCGCAGATGGTACGATACGTATGTAGCCATCTTCAATGTAGATGTCCGCCAGAGGTTCACCAGCCTTGGTTTTTAATGGCACCGTCTTCATCTTTTTCTGTGAAGGTAATGGTTCAAGTTTAGCTTCGGCTGGCGCAATTATGGGGGGTTTTTGGATTTCCTCAGCCCTTTTAAAGCTTTTCTCAACCAGGATCTCGTTGACAAGGTCTAAAAATGTCTTTGACTCTTCAAGTTCAGTTTCTAAGGTTTTTATCTTATCCTCCAGCCTTTTTCTCAGCTCGGCGATCTTCTTTATTCTTTCTTCGTCCATCCTTTATTCTTTCCTTCTAACAAAAATGATTTACCTTACAGAGTCTATCCATCTTATATTCAGACTTTAAAAGGTTTCTCAACATTTTTCATCCGTCATAATGGTCTTAGCGATACCTTTTTTAATTTAATTAGCCGAATTTTTTAAGGGTGCGGATTTTTATGCAGGTCAGCGTCTACATACTCATTGAGGTCGAAAAGGGTGAGCCTTGGCAAATCGCTGCAGAGATCTCCAAAATCGATGGGGTAAAGACCGCTCACACCGTCACTGGGCAATACGACATAATCGTATTTGCGGAGCTAGAAGGCTTAGAGGCGCTTAAGGACATTGTCAAAAAGATTCAACATATAGAGGGAGTACAACATACCCAGACTGCAGTCTGTATTCCTTAAGCCAAGTAAAACCAGCGTGCATCCTGTCCCCTGCTTCTTTCTATCTTAACAACTTTAACAACTTAACACTTTCAGCTAAGCTGAAAGCATCTGGCTTATTGGCGGAATCTCAATGAAGAAGTAGACGTAAAGCGAAATTGCCATTATCACTAGAGAGAGAAGAATTAGACCGATATCTTTTTTCCCAATCTTTAAAAGATAAAGATTTGTTCGCTTCTTGTTGGCACCCCAAGCTCTAGACTCCATAGTCTCTGCGAGTTCTAGACTTCTGCGAATAGCATTAACTATTAACGGGACAAGGATCGGAATATAATTCTTGATCCTTTTAATGAAGTTGCCACCTTCAAGTTCGAGCCCCCTAGCCTTCTGAGCGTCCACTATCGTCTGGGCTTCTTCAGCCAAGACAGGGACGAAACGAACCGCTGTTGTGAAGGCGAAACATAATTCGTAGGGAAACCCGCTTTGTTCGAGCGCCAGTCCTAGAAGGTCAGGCGATGTTGTGAGAAAGAAGACTGAGAAGGTTTCAACTAGGACTAGGAACCGAACCGTAGTTGATATTGACCTTTCAAGAATATAGGCAAATGATGGATAGGAGCCATAAAAATATAGTGAAATAAAGTTCATAAGGAAAATTATGACCGCGAAGAGAGATGCGCCCTTCATTGAACGTATCCATTCCCTCCTAACCCCAGCGGCAAGGATGAATGGGATCTGGAGAAGAAAGATTAACAAAAGCGGAATAAGATGATTAAACATTATCGCCACAACAAAGAGAACGCAGACATAGAAGAACTTTGCTCTAGGGTCCAACCGATGTATAGGCGAATATGCGCTTCTGAATTTGAAACCGTCGAATATACTCATCTTGTTTCACCAAGCCTTCTAGACAGAATTGACCCTGCCTCGTAGATGTCGATTACATCATTTGGAAAGCCTAGGTCCGCAAGTTTGATGAAGACCTGCGCGATCTCCGGCAGAATTACTGAGGCTCGATTTAGCAGTTCAGGGTCTGTCAAAACCTTCTTCGCCTCTCCATCACCAACAATCTTACCCTCCGCCATGAGGACTATTCTAGGTTTGCATTCGGCGACAAACTCAATATCATGCGTCACTATTATGACTGTCTTTTCTTGCTGGTTAAGTTGAACTATGAACTGCATGAGCCTCTCTTTCTGTTGGCTGTCCTGCCCTATAGTCGGCTCGTCAAGTATCACTATCTTTGGATCCCAAGCGAGAACCGAAGCCAACGCAACCCTTTTTCTTTCACCGCCACTAAGCATGAAGGGTGAGACCTTGCGGTATTCGTTTAGGTCGAGAAGGTTGAGCGCCCAGTCAACCCTTTCTCGAATAGTCTTCTCGTCAAACCCGAAATTTCTCAGAGCAAAGGCTATCTCTTCTTCAACGGTCTCACTGAAGAGTTGATGGTCGGGATTCTGAAAGACGAAGCCGACCTTTCTTGCTAGCGTCGCTACACTTACCTTTGTCGTCTCAATCTCATCAACTATGACCCTGCCTTTAGAAGGCTTTAGCAAACCGTTAATATGCTTAACAAGGGTTGTCTTACCTGCACCGTTCTGCCCCATTATCGCCACGAACTCGCCGTCACGAATTTCTAGGAAGACCCCTCTCAAGGCTTCAACGCCGTTCGGATATGTAAAATAGACATCTTCAATCTTAATCATCTACGCAGAGCCTCCACAATGGTTTGGTACGCTTCTTCAGAGCTTAACGGAGTCTTTTCAAAGTTGAATCCTCTTGCCTTTAAAAATTGGATTAGCCTCACAACCTTCGGCACCCCTACACCGATGAGCCTAGACTCTTCTATGCTGAAAACACTTCGCGGATCCCCATCCATAATGACCTTACCCTTATTCATTACTATGATTCTGTTGGCATGCCTTGCAGCCAAGTCGAGCCTATGCTCAACAAGGATTATCGTTATGCCAAGATCCTTGTTCAGGCTGTTTATGATATGGAAGATCTGTTTAGCGCCTAAGGGATCTAGAAAACTAGTCGGTTCATCCAAGACCATAATTTCCGGTCGCATCGCTAGAACTGAAGCAATCGCTACCCTCTGCTGCTGTCCTCCAGAGAGCTCGAAGGGCGGACGGTCTTTAAGTTCGTATATGCCAGTAACCTTCATAGCCCAGTCAACTCTTTCGCGGATTTCGTCCCTAGGGAGACCAAGGTTTTCAAGCCCAAAGGCAACATCCTTCTCGACTGAGAGTGCAAAGAGCTGATTCTCAGGATTTTGAAAGACCATACCAACATGTTGCGCTAGTTCATAGGTTGGATGCTCATCCACTTTGAGTCCAGCAACTATAATCTCGCCTTCTAATCTGCCGTGGTAAAAATGCGGGATCAACCCATTTAAGCATCTACATAAGGTCGTCTTTCCACACCCGCTCGGTCCAGTTAATAGGACGAACTCGCCCTTTTCAATTCTAAGAGTCACGTCTTCGAAGGCAGGCTTCGTCCCGGCTGGATAAGTGTAGGTTAACCCCTTAGCCTCTATCAGAGCCAAGTTTTATACTCCGTTTTATTTTACACCCTTGATTTTTCGGGTAGATACTAAAATCAGAGATACTTAAATGAATCGTTTGAACAATACAAACTATTACCTAAAACATTAATCTTTCATGATACAGATTATTTCCGCTTTCAAAAAATGCGCCTTGATATCTCATATACTTTATAAAGTAAAATCTTTATTTATAGTTTCTCAATTTCCGGACAGAAACTCTAATCTATTAGCTAACATAATTCTGGATAGGCGGGCAAGTCTTTGAAAGTGGCATGGAAGGGCGGGGTCTCAATTCAGCATGGCAAAGTCGAGATCCTCTTCGACCCAATTAACAACTGTCATTCTTCCACCACGGTTTTCATCTCTCATGGTCACTTCGACCATTCAACAGCCTTTAAGATGCACCGAACGTTTAAGTTCTCTTCTTCTGAGACTATGCAGATTGCCTCGGTCTTCGGTGCTAAGATTGAAAATTGGCATCCCTTAAGGATGCACAAAAAAGTTGTGATAGACAATGTTGAGATAATTCCCAGAAATGCAGGACATGTTATCGGCTCCTACGAGTTTGAGGTGAATACTCCAGAAGGGAACATACTTTTCACAGGTGACATTAACACAGAATATACAAAAACTATGGAGCCTGCTGAAACACTGGAATG
>CAYSEL010000135.1:0-5764 GCA_964430035.1 uncultured Candidatus Bathyarchaeia archaeon | reverse complement strand
GACCTCTCCCAAGGTAAGAGGGGAGCATGCGGGCTAGATATGTCGGCGCAGCAATCTCGTATAGTCTTGCTTGCATGTTGTATAGGCGCAGCGACACATCTTGCCCACGCTAGGCACCTTGTCGATCATCTAATAGAAAATTTTGGAGGAGACCATAAGATTGATGTTGGAGGCTTAAACGTCGAGCTTGAGGCGCCTGTCACTTGCCTCGTCTGCGGGATAATACCTCAAAAACTCGAAGATCTGGAGGAGGCCTTAGATTATTGTGAGGGGGAGGTTACTCAACTGCTCTCCGCGACGCATACTGGACAAGAAGGAAACAATCTTGACTTCGAATCGAAAGTTTTCCATGCCGGAATGATTGACCAAGTCGCAATGGAAGTTACAGATATCGCCCAAATATCAAGCTATGGGTTTCCTAAAGCCGATCCGGAAGCTCCTCTCATCGATATTGGTGTAGGTGTAGTTGACGCAACTAAACCAGTAATAATGGTTGTAGGACATAACGTCCCTTCCGCGATAAGTATAGTTGACTACCTCCAAGATAATGGATTACAAGATTCTGTCGAGGTCACAGGGTTATGTTGCACTGCACAAGATATGTCAAGATATAATCCTAGGGCTAAGATTGTTGGACCCATATCTTGGCAGCTACGTTACATAAGAAGTGGGGTGCCTGATATCATCGTGGTAGATGAACAATGCATTCGAGCAGACTCCCTAAACGAAGCAAAGAAGATTAAGGCGCCGCTGATTGCCTCAAGTTCCAAAAACTGTTTGGGTTTACCGGACAGAACAATGGACAATGTCGACGATATTGTCTCGGACCTTGTTAGCGGAAAAAGCCCAGGCGTCTTGATTCTGAACCATGAGAAAGTAGGAGAAATAGCTGTAAAGACAGCTATTAAGGTGGCTCCGAAAAGGAAAAAATTCAAAATAATGCCAAGCATAAAAAGAATTGTTGAAGATGCGACGAAATGCAAAAGATGTTATGAATGCGTAAGAGCTTGCCCAAATACATTACCCCTAGTCGAGGCTTTAGCTGAAGCTGCAAAAGGAGATTTGTCAAAACTCTCAGATCTCTACGACAAATGTGTAGGATGTGCACGTTGTGAAAGTGCAT
The DNA here is from genome assembly GCA_964430035.1 of uncultured Candidatus Bathyarchaeia archaeon. Taxonomy (GTDB): domain Archaea; phylum Thermoproteota; class Bathyarchaeia; order Bathyarchaeales; family DTEX01; genus JANXEA01. Next base: position 4,641 of record CAYSEL010000135.1, on the reverse strand, counting down.
GCCCACAACGATTTCCACTTCATAGCTTCATAGTTAAAGCCGCTGAAAAGAAGATGAAAGGGGAGAGGTTCAAGGTTCGGGCTGGAAGAGGAGCTATACAAGATGTTGAGATAAGGAATGTTGGCGGACCAATAGTGCTTGGTGAAATACCAGGCGTAGTTGCGTTCGTTGGATGCGCTAATTATCCTGAAAGCGGAAGAGATGTTGCAGAGATGGCGATTGAGTTTGCTAAGAGGCGCTATATTGTTCTCACTTCAGGTTGCGCTGCCATGTCAGTCGCCATGTACAAAGATGAAGAGGGAAAGAGCCCATATGAAATTTTTTCGGGAGAATTCAATGCAGGCGGAATAGTCAACGTCGGTTCATGCGTCGCAAATTCTCACATAGCTGGTGCAGCGATAAAGATTGCAAGTATATTTGCGAAACGCAGACTTGCAGGCAACTATGAAGAGATAGCAGATTACATTCACAATCGAGTGGGCGCAGTTGGAGTTGCTTGGGGAGCTATGTCGCAGAAGGCTGCAGCTATTGCAAGTGGTTTTTGGAGATTGGGGATTCCAGTCATCGTGGGCCCACATGGTTTGAAGTATCGGCGAATGCTTCTTGGGAGAAAGGATTGTGAGGAAGATTGGAAAGTTTATGATGCACGTACTGGAGAACTTGTCTACGGAGGACCTGCTCCTGAACATTTATTCTGTGCTGCTGAGACCAAAGAGGAGACCATGGTCATGATTGCTAAGCTCTGTATGCGTCCAAATGATACGGCTAAAGGACGGGCGATAAAACTGACGCATTACATAGACCTTTACAAGCGTCTTTATGGAATCATGCCGGATGATATTCATCTCTTTGTCAGAACATTGGCCGATGTCCCCATAACGATGAGGGATGATGTAGTTAAGATTCTAGACGAGAAAGGATGGAAGGAAAATATAATACCGGACCCGACGCTTTTGTTAAGAATGGTGAAAAGAAGGGAGGAGGCAAAGTTAGAGTGAACAGACCTGAACCTTGGCAGACCGCTGAGACTCCGGGGCCAGAGAAAGCCTTAGTCATAACGAAACCTGAGATAGTCGCCGCTCTCTTGAAGAGGGCGAAACATCCTATCATGATTGTTGGTCATGGGATATTGGGATGTAACCTTGGAAAGGAAGAAATGATTGACTATGTAATTAGGCTTGCTAGGCTTTCTGGCGTCACTGTCGCGGCTACATCACATATAGTAAAAGAATTTGTAGAAAAGGGTTTTCAACCTGCAGTTTCGATCTCAGCCATAGAAATAACAGATAGGCTCCGAGACCCTTCTTGGAAAGGGTTTGACGGTAATAGACAGTATGATCTGGCAATTTTCTTGGGTTTCCCATATTATATGGAGTGGTTGATCCTCTCTGGTTTAAAGAACTTCTCTCCAGATCTTAAAACCGTTAGCCTGGACAAGTTCTATCAGCCTAACGCGTCATGGTCTTTCCCGAATATCTCGACTGAAGAATGGATAAATAATCTAAATGCAATCGAAAAAGAATTTAGAAATGGGTGAAAACAGATGGCAATGTTTGCGGACATTCCGGTTGATGTTAGTGTAATTTATGAAGGGGAACGGATCCGATGGGCTGACGCCCATATGGAGCTAGGCGGACCAAGGGTTCAACGGAAGTTTGAGCTGGTTAGGGCTAAACCTCTCGACGAAGTTAAAGACGGTGAGATCAGAATAATTGGTCCAGACATAAAAGATATGAAGCATGAAAGCTACCCCATAGGGATTTATATTGAGGTTGCTGGGAAAGAGGTTGAGAAGGAACTTGAAGGGGTGATTGAACGCCGCATACATGAATATTGCAATTACATTGAAGGTTTTATGCATCTGAACCAACGTTATGACATTTGGTTGCGCTTGAGCGAAAAATCCTACAAGAAAGGGTTAAACTCCTTCGAGTACATTGGAAAAGTTCTTTACAGGCTATACAAGACCGAACTTCCAATCATCGAAAAGATCCAAATAACCTTCATTACTGATAAGGAAAAGGTTGATGAGATGTATGAGGTAGCTATGAAGGTTTACGAAGAACGTGACGCTAGAGCGAGAGGGTTAAGGGATGAGGATGTGGAAGAATTCTACGCTTGTAACCTCTGTCAATCCTTCGCGCCGACTCATACATGCATCATAACGCCTCAGAGATATGCGAATTGCGGGGCGATCAGTTGGTTTGATGGGCGGGCTGCTGCGAGAGTTGACCCGAAAGGGTCGATTGTCAAGATACCTAAAGGTCAATGCATAGACCCAATTAAGGGAGAGTATGAAGGCGCTAACGTGTATGTTAAGAAGAATACGATGGGCGCGGTCACACGTGTCCAACTATATACAGCCTTCGGCTACCCTCACACATCTTGCGGTTGTTTCGAAGCTGCAGCCTTTTTCATTCCCGAAGTTGATGGGTTAGGAATTGTCCACCGCGGGTTTAAGGAAACCGCCGTTAACGGTCTGACATTCTCCGCTATAGCGGATTCAACCGCGGGAGGTAGGCAAGTGGACGGTTTCCATGGCATATCTTTCGAATATATGAGGTCGCCCAAGTTTCTTCAAGCCGATGGAGGATGGCACCGCATCGTCTGGATGCCTAAGGATGCAAAAGAACGGGTTAAAGATTTCATTCCAAAGGATGTAGCAGATAAGATTGCCACGGAAGAAGATGCATCGAATATCGAAGCCTTAGCGTCTTTTCTCAAAGAGAAGGATCATCCAGTTGTTGAAAGATGGGAGGCCTTAACCGTTCAGGTTCCCGTGGAAGCCAAGATTGAAGCGCCAAAAATGGCTAAGGTGGAAGAGGTGATATCAACCCCGCTTCCTACAATTGCGACCTCTGTAGGCGGTTTCAAAATAATTCTGAAAGACGCCAAGATAATCGCTAAGAAGGTAATAATTAAAAGAGAGGAGTAAACTTTGGGAGAAGAAGAAAGGAAAAAAGATGTAGTCATGAAGATTGGACCGAAAATTTTGGACCTTTTGGAAAAAGCTGGCGAAATAGAGCTTGAAGATGTAGAGATAAACATCAATGAACTTGAAATACAGTTACCGTCTACACTCGGGGCTATCGTTGCTCCGCCTGAAAAGATAATTCAGAAAGCTAAAAAACCTGAAGCAATCCTTGAAGCCGCCTTCACCCCCTATGTCCAAGAGTATCCAGGGCAAATCAGAGAGATAACCCTAGGTGCCGGAAAGAGGACGGGCGGTTCGCGAGGAAAGGTTCTTAAAGTCGGTGGCGAAAAATCTCCCGCTTACTATCTTTTTGAGAAGCCTCCTCCAAATCCACCTGCGATCGCCTTAGACGTTTTTGATGTGCCACCGCCCTTACCAAAAGCGATAAAGGTTCATCTTGGCGATGTTCTCAATGACCCTGCGGCTTGGGCAAATCTGGCTGTTGAGAGATTCGGGGCAGACCTAGTTACGATACATCTACTGAGTACCGACCCCCTCATTAAAGATGCACCCCCCAAAATTGCTGCAAAGACCATTGAGAATGTGCTCCAAACCGTGGATGTCCCAATAATAGTCGGTGGCTGCGGAGACCCGAAGAAGGATGCAGAAGTTTTCATTGAGGTTGCTGAAAGGTTTCATGGAGAGAGGCTTCTATTGAGTTCTGTCACCTTAGACATGGATGAAGCTGGCGTCCTCAGCCGAGTTGCGAAAGCAGCGGCAGAGCACGACCAATTAGTTCTTGCATTCACAGCTCTTGACTTAAACCGGGCGAAGGAGTTGAACCGTAAATTATACCAATACCTGCCTGAAGACTTAATCCTAATGGATCTGACGACTGCGGCTTTAGGGTATGGTCTTGAATACTCATTCACTATTCATGAAAGAGCAAGGCTGGCTGCGTTAATGGGCGATGCGGAGCTTCAACATCCAACATTGTCTGGAACAACTAATGCTTGGGCCGCTAGGGAGGCATGGTTGAACATTGGTCCTGAATGGGAGCCAAGGGAGCTGAGGGGTCCTTTATGGGAAACCGTGACAGCTCTCTGTCTTCTCCTCGCCGGGGTTGACATCTTTATGATGATGCATCCACGAGCGGTCAGTACAGTGAAAAAAGTTATCCGAGAATTATCCAACATTGGTGGAGCCAAACCGGAGAAGATCGCTAACTGGGTTAGCGCCAATATTTAGGAGGTAGCCTGAGATGACAGAGAAGAAGAGAAAGAAGAGCGTGATGGAGATTAGCCCCATCGAGGTATACGCGCTTCTTCCAAAGACAAACTGTAAGGAATGCGGAGAAGAAAACTGCATGGCTTTCGCGGTCAGACTTGTCAATAGAGAAGTTTCAATTGACTTATGCACTCCACTTCTCAAGAAGGAATATGAGGAAAAACGCAAGAATCTTATAGATCTCTTGGCGCCAGCTGTGAAAGAGATAGTGATTGGTGTCGGCAACCACGCCGTCAAGGTAGGCGGTAAACTAGTCTTATACCGTCATGAGTTCACTTATCATAATCCAACTCCAATAGCAGTCGACGTTAACGACGAAATGCCGCTTCGAGCAGTTTATTCCGGAGAGGAAGGGCTCATAGAAAGAGTAAGAAAGGCTGAGAACTTTTACTACAACTACATTGGGAAAGACCTTAAACTGGATATGATCGCGGTGAGAT
>CAYSEL010000134.1:0-4801 GCA_964430035.1 uncultured Candidatus Bathyarchaeia archaeon | reverse complement strand
ATCTTTTATATTTACGATTCACAAATAATATTAATGAATGTAAAATAATAAGCATGTCTAACAGTTGCTAAATCATGTAGGTCTATCAGAACACGAATTAAAGGATTTGAAATGAATGTGTGGAATCTTCGGCTGCGTCCTTAAAAGGGGTAGTGCTGCTCCTTTAATTCACGCTGCTTTGAAGAGGCTTGAGTATCGTGGCTACGATTCAGTTGGAGAGGCTACGATTCATGGGGGAAAGATTTACGTAAAGAAAGATCAAGGGAAGATTGATGATGTCCACAAATTGCACAATTTAGATGACCTTCCAGGATCAATCGGAATAGGCCACACAAGATGGGCGACGCATGGAGCTCCGTATCAGGCAAATGCGCATCCCCACATGGACTGCGACGGTAAAATTGCTGTTGTGCATAATGGCATCATCGAAAATTTCTCAGGCTTGAAAGCTGAGCTGGAGAGTCTTGGTCACAGATTTAGGTCGAAGACTGATACTGAGGTCATTTCGCATTTGATTGAAGAAAACTTGAAAAAGGGGATGCCGTTTGTTGAGGCAGTGTCTGAAGCAACGAAGAGACTTGAAGGCTCCTACGCAATAGCGGTGATATCCACAATAGAGCCCGACAAGATTATATGCGCAAGAAATGAAAGCCCCTTAGTTCTCGGAATAGGCGAGGAAGGCACCTACTGCGCATCCGATATACCTGCTTTTCTGCCTCTTACCAATAAGTCAGTAATCCTTGAGAATGGAGAAATAGCCATCATTCAGAGCGATAAGTATGAAATCTGGAGAATCTCAGATTGGAAACCAATTCTGAGAGAGCCTGAAATTGTAAAATGGACGGCTGAAATGGCTGAGAAGCAGGGATATCCGCATTTCATGTTGAAGGAGATCTACGAGCAGCCGAGATGCCTAAGAGACACCTTGAGACTTCAGGATACGTATTTAGACCTCATGGCGACCTTTCTAGATAGGGCAGGTGAAGTCTTTCTTGTAGCCGCTGGCACATCATACCATGCTTGTCTCGCAGCTTCTTACATGTTTTCAGATCTCGCTTTTCTGGCGACGCACCCAGTGATCTCCTCGGAGTTCATCGAGCAAGAAGGTATGGCCATCAACATTAATAGTACGATACTCGCTGTAAGCCAGTCTGGGGAGACCGCGGACACTTTAGCCGCTGTTGAGCATGCTAGAAATAGGGCTGCGACGATCCTTGGGTTGACTAATGTTGTCGGTTCCACCTTAACTCGAGTATCTCGAGTCTATATCGTTCAACAGTCTGGGCCTGAGATCGGTGTTGCGGCTACGAAGACTTTCACGTCGCAGCTATCTGTTCTTGCGCAGCTCGCTTTGAGAGTTGCTAAGCTCCGCGGAAAGATTGGACACCGACAGATTGAGGAGCTTGAAGATAAGATTAAACAGGTTCCAGACATTGTGGAGAAGACCCTTATAATGAATGATGAAAAGGCACGTCGTATAGCCAAAAGTCTAAAGGACAAGCCGATCTTCTTCTTTCTTGGCAGAGGCATAAGCTCAGCAACAGCGCTCGAAGCAAGGCTTAAGCTGATGGAGATAGCTTATATTCCATCCATAGCATATCCAGCTGGAGAGAGCAAACATGGCCCAATCAGCCTAATTGAGCCCGGCTTCCCTGTTGTCTTCATCTGTCCCAAGGATGAGACTCACAAGACAATTATAGGCAACATTATGGAGATGAAAGCTCGTGGAGCCCTTATAATCTCAGTTATTGAGGAAGGGGATGAGGAGATTAAAAAACTTTCGGACGAGTACTTCGAAGTTGCTGGCCATCTTCCTGAAGCTCTTTCACCAATAGCCTTCATCGTTCCTTTACAGCTCCTCGCCTACTACATGGCTGTTGAGAGAGGATTAAATCCGGATAAACCTAGAAATCTAGCGAAATCTGTCACAGTCAAGTGACTAGATCTACCGAATAGAAACCGTATTTTATATGTTAGGCACGGATTATTAGATATTTGGAAGAAATCATCCAAAGCGTTTTTTTATATCGAACGGAAAACCGTACTATAATAACATATATAGGCTAAGGATTTAACGTTACTTGGGAGAGGAGATACTTTGCTTGAAAAGGAAGGTTGGAAAGAAAGGTGGGAAAATCTTATCCAAAATCTTATCATGGAAGGGATACTCAAATCGCCCAGCGTAATTAGAGCCATGAGGCTTGTCCCAAGAGCCCTTTTCTTACCTGAAAGAGACCAGCCCTATGCCGCCGTCGACTCTCCGCTTCCAATAGGGGAGGGGCAGACAGTATCTGCGCCACAAGGTTGATCTGAAGGATCAATCTGGCGAGACATGGTCTCAATAATGAATGAGGCTCTGGAGCTGAAAGTTGGGCATAAGGTCTTAGAGGTAGGCTCAGGTTGCGGCTGGCATGCTTCAACCGTAGCTGAGATTGTAGCGCCAAGTGATCAGCCGAAAGAGATGTGGGGCCACGTATACACCGTCGAGATAATTTCTAAGCTTGCTGAGCTCGCTAGGGAGAATATTAAACGTGCAGGGTACGATGACAGGGTTACGGTTTTATGCTGGGATGGTTCTCAAGGCTGCCCTGAGAAAGCCCCATTCGATAGGATATATGTAACGGCAGCCGCGCCTTTCATACCTCCTCCCCTTAAGGAGCAGCTAAAATCTGGAGGCGTAATGGTCATACCTGTGGGAAGCGTGGGCTTCTATCAAACACTTTTAAGGTTAAGAAAGGTTAGGGATGAATTTTACGAAGAGGATCTTGGCGGCGTAGCTTTTGTTCCTCTTGTCGGAAAATATGGGCATAAAACGTATAAGTTTTAAAGGAGTTGAAATAGTTTTACGGCTTGACAGAAAATTATATCTTCTCATCTTCCCTTACAATTCTATAGTTGAGGGAATTGTTGTGGGTCCTGAGGTACTGCTAGGCGTGGTCTTTGCCCTAGTTATAGTGATCGTCTCTTTATCTTTAGTATTGCTAATAGAAAGGGAAAAAAGAAAGCCTCTAGTGAATGAAACCTCAACGCCATCAAGGATAGAGGCACTCCCTAGCTTACCTGTCCCCGTTAGAAGAACCATAACGGAGGAGATGTTTAAGGAGGCAAAGGACAGGCTTAGAATACTTGAGTTACAGAGAGAGATTCTCAGCTATGCAGTTCGAAGACTCTACGAAGCCAGCGCAGAAGGAAAGATTACGGAGGAGGAAAGAGAACAGCTAGCGTCGAAGTACAGAGAGGACTTAGAAAGAATCAAGCGCGAGATTTCAAGAGGCGAAACAATCATCGCATTGAATGAACTTGAAAAGATGCAAGAGGAACTCGTGAAACTCTTTTCAGACCGCCTTGAAAAATTGAATAAAAAGATTGAGGAACTAAGAAATTTATCCGGTTTCGTTCCGCAACTAGAAAAACCGTTGGAACCTGAAGAGTCGAAAGCAGAAGTTAAAGAAGAAAAGATTATTGAGGCTTTGGAAGAAGCTGAGGTAGAAACACCTCCAGAGACAAAGAAGAAAGTTAGCAAGCCTAAAGTTACCATTGAACCTGAGAAGACCGTGGCTGAGAAGAGGGTTGAGGAAATCGTTTCTCAGATTGAAGAGATTCTGAAAAAGCTTGAACAGTCGGAGGTTAATGAGTAAATGAGTTGGAGAGAAGAGGCTAAGAAGAGAGCAGCCGTCGAAGCTGTCAAAAATGTCAAAAACGGATTCGTTTTGGGTTTAGGAAGCGGCTCAACCGCTGCATATGCGATCGAAGAGATTGGACGAAGAATCAAGAATGAGGACCTCCGCATTCTCGCTGTTCCGACATCTTATCAGTCCTTTCTCCTAGCAGTGAAGCACGGGGTACCTATCACAACCCTTTTTGAGCATCCGCAAATTGACCTTGACATTGACGGTGCAGACCAGATTGACCCTCAACTTAACCTTATAAAGGGTCTTGGCGGGGCCCTCACAAAAGAGAAAATTGTTGCTTCATCTTCGAAAAGCATAATCATAGTCGCTGACGAGACGAAATTAGTTGAAAATCTGGGCGAAAAATCCCCCTTACCAATAGAGGTCTTGCCGTTCGCTCTGCCCCTCGTTTCATCGAAGATAAGAGAGTTGGGAGGAAAACCTGTGTTAAGGGAGAAGAAGGACAATTCTGGACCATATATAACCGATAACGGAAATTTCATAATAGATGTTGATATGGGCATTATAGAGGATCCGCAAGGTTTAGAGCAAAAACTGAAAGCGATACCTGGAATAGTAGAGACGGGGCTATTCATTAACTTGGCCCATGTGGCTTACATCGGCTATGAAAAAACCGTGAAAAAGATAATTAGGAAATTGTGACCTTTTCCACAGAATTTCAAATCCCGCCCTTAACGGCCCGCTTATGGAGTTCTAAGTTCTTTAGTAACATTTTTAGGGTGAAGGCATTTTCGTAAGGCTTCTTTTATCTTCAAAATAAGTGCCATAAGTTTTTTTGATTCAGTTGGATTCATACCTGCAGAAGGCTCATCAAGAAGAATTAACTTTGGTTCTGCAACTAGGGCTCTTGCCAATTCAACACATCTCTGCTCACCATAAGATAAATTTTTTGCTAACTCATTTGCTTTTTCTTTCAAACCAACAAATTCAATTTGCTCAACCGCTTTTTCAACTGCTACTTTTTCGTTTTCCTTAAATTTAGAACTCCTTAATATAGTTTGTAATAAATTAGAAGAAGTTTTACAATAACTGCCTATCATAACATTTTCAAGGACTGTCATATCAAAAAATAATCGCAAGTTTTGAAATGTTCTTGATATTCCTCTTGC
>CAYSEL010000133.1:0-6992 GCA_964430035.1 uncultured Candidatus Bathyarchaeia archaeon | reverse complement strand
GCCCGGTCTAACAACATACTGATAGTGACGGACTCTAGTGGCAACAGGTTTAACATAGTTCTTCCGGGACGCTGGAACATTGACCAACAGATTGTTCCACTCAGCGACATTGATCAATATTTATCCGGAGAAGTATCTGTCAAAACTCTTAGTAGAACAGCGACAAACGAGAAGGGCGTAACAGTCACCATGCTCATCGCCTACGAGATCACAGCGAATGGCAAAACTCTGTACGCTGTGCTGCCATACAACATAAAAGGCTAGGTCAAATGCACACATCAGCCCTGTCTTAGCGTAGAACCCCTTTTTTAATGTGATTCAGGCTGCGTTGTATATTTCGGTATTGGGATATCTGGGTCTTTGAGAGGGTCTTAGACAAAGAAGAAGGTTGCAGAAAGAACGATTAGGGAGTAAAAATAGATGAGGAAGAATACATTTCTCTTTGCGACGTTTTTATACACTGGGAACTGCATTGACATCTTCAGTCTATGCACAAGGTGAGTCTGCAGCAGAGTTAAGTGCTTCGCCAGATAATAGCAACATTTTCCATGTTTCTGGCAGTGGCTTTAATGTTTCAGAAACAGTTTGGCTCAGATTAGTCTCTGATGAAATAATAGTCCTTAACTTCACAGAAACAATAGAGAGTGATGTGGAAGGAAATTTCTCAGCTATTGTGTTTGTTCCTGCAAAGATACATGGTACTCATAATTTGACTGCTTTGACATCAAATGTCACTGTTCTTTTCGAATATTCTGTCTTAGATTTGACTGGTCCAAAAGGCGACCCGGAAGATCCAACCATAGACTACAGTGGAATTAGACTAGGTCTAGTCGCAATAGTGCTTTCAGTGTATGCTCTGGCAAGGAAATCCTCGGCAATTCGCCTTAAACGAAGCAAATCTTCCATCTCTTTTTGGTACAAGTGTTTCGAGTGTTTTTGTGTTTCTATAAAAGTAGATGAGATGAATAGAAGGCGGTTCAGGACATTAATCATTTAGTAAAATTGGTCGGTACTTCTGTATACATTATGTGGAAAAGTTTGTTTACAATTTCAAAGGAGTTTGACTATTTTCTAAAAGTAAGTTTCAGGGCGATTAGATTTTCTTCAGTCCTGTGTTTCAGCTCCATGACGCTAGTGGGAGCGGTCCAAACTTTATAAAGAGGAGTTTTACAAGTAGAATAAGCCTCATGCTTCTTCACCACAGGATTCTTGGATGACTTCTTTTTTCGCTGTCAAAAATCGACACGTCAAGGAGACTAAATACACAGGCTTAGGAGACCCTTATTGAGAGAAGGAGTTCAGATAGGCAACGTTTTAGAGAAATAGAGATCCACCATATCTATCATGTTCGTTTACTTCTTTCTATATTTACAAGTTCAATTCGACTTCTGTACAACATTGATGCCTATACGGTGAAAGTCAACCCTTTCTACTTAGATATTCATGGATCGCTTTTGCCGCCCTCTTTCCGCCGCCAATAGCAGATATCACCGTGGCATCACCGGTTACTATGTCTCCAGCTGCAAATACTCTTGGCATTTCTGTCTCTCCGGTCTCTTGATCAGCCACTATTGTCCCGTTGGGAGTAACCTTTATTCTCTCCTCTCCACGCACTGCGAGAGGGTTTGGCCTTTGACCTATCGCGATTATTACAACTTCAGCGTCTATGGTGAATTCTGAACCGGGTATGGTGACTGGTCTTCTTCTTCCTGTCTCATCAGGCTCCCCAAGGCCGATTCTTACGCATTCGACTTTTCTGACCCATCCTTTCTCGTCTCCGATGAACCGTGTTGGAGTTGCGAGAAAGATGAATTTGACACCTTCTTCCTTTGCATTTATGACCTCCTCGCGTCTAGCAGGCATGAGTTCCTCTGTTCTGCGGTAGATAAGCGTGACATCTCCGCCAAGCCTAAGAGCACATCTCGCAGCGTCCATCGCAACATTTCCGCCGCCGACTACCACGGTCTTCTTTCCACTCTTCACAGGTGTATCGTATCTTGGGAACTCGTAAGCCTTCATCATGTTAATGCGGATGAGAAATTCGTTCGCTGAATATATCCCGTTCAAGTTCTCCCCTGGAACTCCGAGGAAAGTTGGCAGTCCAGCTCCTGACCCTATGAAGACAGCGTCAAAGCCCATCTCGAAGAGTTCATTCAGCTTTATGACCTTCCCGATTATTACATTAGTCTCAATTTTAACCCCGAGGCTCTCAACATATTCAACCTCAGCCTTCACAATCTGCTTCGGCAATCTAAACTCTGGGATCCCATAAGTGAGAACCCCTCCAGGAACGTGGAGGGCTTCAAAGATTGTTACTTCGTGACCCATCTTAGCAAGTTCAGCCGCGGCTGTTAACCCAGCCGGACCTGAACCTACTACCGCCACCTTCTTGCCTGTCTTAGGAGCAAGTTTGGGCATACTTGACTTTCTCCGATCTTCCTGATCAGCCGCAAATCTTTCAAGCGCGCCTATGTTTATGGGTTCCCCTTTAGATCCAAGCACACATCTGCCCATGCATTGGTCTTCCTGCGGGCAGACTCTGCCGCAGATTGCTGGCAGACTGTTCCTCTCTCTTATTATTTCAAGGGCTTTCTTAAAGTCACGCTCCTTTATGGAGCGGATGAACTTGGGTATATCTACCCCTACTGGGCACCCTTCGACACATCTTGGAACCTTGCATTGGAGGCAACGTTCAGCCTCAGCTAAGGCATCCTCAACCGTGTATCCGAGTGCTACTTCCCTAAAGCCTTTGATACGTTCATCTACTGGGAGCTTGGGCATAGGTCTCTGGGTCTTCATCTGCGACATTGCCTCTTTCCACCTTTTTTAAGCCCTTTTGCCAAATTGTAGATTTAACTTTCCTATTTAACAACTTCTGAAGTTTCTTTGTCCGCTACTTCTTAAAGATTTTTGGATTCTTCTTGCTAGTACACTTAACTGGATTCTGGAGGCACCATTGGCTCCTCTTTTTCGGAGAGAAACTCTATCAGTTGGAGGAGGATCTTTATTATGGATAGGGAGGAAAGGATGAGGAAAGCTCCGAGAATAGGCTTGAAATCCAATGTTATTACGATATTCATCCCACTTGGAAGAGGCAATTCCTGCGAGGATTGAATTTGTATCTCCATCACCCCGCCATTCGTCACATGGACTAAAAGAACCATGAATAGGAATGCTCTTGCAATGCTTAGGATAAATGGAAAAATGGTTCCTTGAAGAAGTTGAATCGCAACCTCAAACCCGACGGAGATCATCAAAATTTCCATTAAGCCTGATTGTTGAGCTGGAAAGAATTGGCTGCCGATCTGTGTGATGTTTAGAAATAGCATTATCTCTCCGCCCATGATGAACCCCCAAAAAGCAGCCTTCAAGATTCTTACAAGTATTATCTTAGCCCAGTCCTTAGCGGTCCTCTCTTTTTCCTCAATTTCATCCATACTCTTGCCTCCAAATTTCGAAGGTCTGACCGACCCCTGGGAGCTCTAAAGAACATGTCACGAAGCCCTTCCCAGTGAATTTTTGCGGTTCTTGAATCCACACATCCACCTCAAATGTTCCGCTTATCCTTGATCCGGAGGGTAACTCAACTACTTCAATTGAGGAGCCTATCAACTCTTCATCCTCATTATATACGCCTATACTCATGCTCCCGTTGATATCAAAGAAAGAATGATTCTCAACCTCCAATGCGACAAGAAGCAGGATATGCGTGCCGTTAAAGCTTGGGGGGCTAACTGAGTATAATTTCAAACCATAAAGCGGCGCTCCCCACCGAATCGGCATATGCGTTATGGAAACTTGGAAGTCGAAAGCGTAAGCGTATTTAAATCCTACTAAAAAATCTAGGCTGAACTCCGTGTCGTTAAAGAGTATATAGGGAAACTTTGATAGCAAATCTTGGAAGTTTACAACTAGGATGTGGCGTCTTGATTGGGTTGTTCCCCTCTCTATGTCTCCAGTGTTTGTGATGTTTTGGACGATTACTGAACCATTGATATCCTTCAGTCTAGTTGCTACCTCAAAATCGTTTATGTCATAGTAGCCCGTGTTATTTATTGTGAAGGGAATCGCCATCACTACCTCATTTCCTGAAAGATTCATCTCAAAATTGCCTAGTTGTAGCCCCTGCCCCGCAAAGAATGTCTGGAAGACTGAGTAGGCGGCTGTTCCAATAAAGAGGAACAATAAAACCGTAGCAATCGTTACTGTCCAGCCGAGAGCCCTGACACTTTGCTTCATGTTACTCCCCGCCTCTCACCATGTTGAATTCCTCCAGGAAAAAATTGTGGGTCAACTGTTCCCTTAGGTTACTGGCTTGTTGAGGTCTTCTCAGCCGCGTCTTCTTTGCCTTTGACGCCTTTCTCAGTTTTGCCTTCTTTCGGCGGCGAGATTATGATCTGGACGCCTCTTCTCGTCAATATTGAGCCTACCCAGCCCATTATGCCTAGATATAGCGCTCTTATGGCATAGGTGATTAACGGCGATAAGGATTCGCCGAATATTCCTACGAAGTCTCCGGGCGGCGCGATTCCTTGGACCCCTACTAAGAATTGGAAAGCGGTGTAGAATGTGAAAATAAGTAATCCAACGCCTATGAAGAGAACTATAAACCCACTCATCTTAACATCATCTATCATGGAACGCACCTTGAATCAAGATGAAGTTTCGTTTATTTAAGAATGTTGGAAATCTACGTTTGTATTTCAAATCCATGTAACATATTCTTACAAAGGATGCAGTAGAAGGGCTAGCAGTTGCTGACTATAAGGTGCCTATTAAAAATAGACAAGGATGGTTAGGGTCTTTCATTTCACCTGTGGGCGCATTGAATCTTGTATCTGCCCAGTCATTTTTATCCCTGCAAGCTTCTCCATAGCGACTATTGCAGCTGATGCCCCCTCTTCACTCATCCCTTCAGCCTCAACAATCCTTAGCATCTGTTGAACTAGAGCTGTTCCCGGCAGAGGCACTCCCAAATCAGCTGCTAAGCAGAGGGCAAGCCTCAAATCTCTCTGTTGATGCTTTATCTTGAAGCCTGGTCTGAAGTCGCGGGCAATCATCTTAGGTCCGAGGTTTTTGAGCATCCATGAGCTAGCTGCCCCCGCGGATAAAACATCTAGGAGTTTGTTAAGGTCTAAGCCTGCCTTTGCCCCAAGTATAAGGCCCTCGCAGACTGCTTGGATGTTTAGTGCGCCGATGACCTGGTTGCAGAACTTCGCAGTCTGGCCTGAACCGATTGGACCCATATGGACGATCTTTTTTCCCAAAGCCTTGAAGATGGGTAGGCACTCCTCGTATACTTCTTCTGGACCTCCAACCATGATTGAAAGGGTTGCTTCTCTGGCGCCAACTTCTCCCCCGCTTACAGGAGCATCCAGCATCTTCACACCTTTCTTTCCAAGTTCTTCTGAGATTCTTCTCGTGGCGGCTGGGGAGATTGTGCTCATGTCTATGAGGATTAAGCCAGGATGAGCACCATGGATGACGCCTTGAGGCCCTAGGACGACGTCCTCAACATCCGGCGAGTCTGAGATCATTGTTATCACGACATCGGATTTTTCAGCAACCTCCCTTGGAGACTCAGCTCCGAAGGCGCCGAGAGCTAAGAGCTCATCCATCTTCGATCGGGTTCTATTCCAGACTGTCAGCCCATAACCAGCCTTCAGAAGGTTTATTGCCATAGGTTTGCCCATAACGCCTAGACCGATGAAGCCTATTCTCTTCAAAACCATTCTGCATTCCTCCAAAATGTAAATGGCAAACCTAATGATTAAAGCTTTTGCCCTAATTCACGCTAGAATAAAGCAAACAAAACCCTTAAGAGTTCCAATGGTTCAAGTTCTATAAGGCAAAGGCAGAAGCTTGGGCGGGTAGATCAGTTTGGAATGATCGCGGCGTTGGCATCGCCGAGGTCGAGGGTTCAAATCCCTCCCCGTCCACCACCATTAAACCCTCTACTCTAAGCCAAACCTTAATCAATTTTGGGCTTTATTTAGTTAAGAAAGGAAATAGAGAGTCTTCAGTGAAGAGGAAACTAAAGTTTTTGAAGGCTTTAAGTGGATGTCAAAGTGTTGGGGAAATGTATCAGAAAGTTTTGAAGAGCAATTGGTGTGACAAATCTAAAGACTTAGCATTGGAGACAGTTTACCAGTATAGTGAGTTTCTAGGCAAGCCAGTGGAGAAGCCAGAGTTTAAGGTTTATAAGAATCAAGAATCTTTTGTGCCTTCTCCAGAAATGGTGAGAAGACTTGTCAACAGGATAAGAAGTCTTGAAGTGAAGGCTCAAGTCCTTATAGCCATAGAATGTGGGGCAAGTGCTTCAGAAGTTCATAACCTGTCATGGAAAGACGTTAACCTTCAAGAGGGGAAAATCACTGTTAAAGGAGTTAAAGGACACCAAACACTGGCTTATCCTATTAGCCAAGAATTAACCCACATTTTAAGCCTTCTACCCAAAAAGTCTGGAAAAATTTGGAGAGTGAAAGACCCTGTTAATTTGGGGAGAAACATTAGGCAGTATAGGAGAATCCTTTTTCAAGAGACTGGAAACCCAGACTACCTTAAATTGACTTTTCATTCTTTAAGGCACTTTGCAATTTCGTGGTTCTACTTTAAAACTAAAGATGTTGTAGCCACTCAAAGGTTTGCTAGGCATTGCAACATTCAAAACACTTTAAAGTATGTGCATATTGTTAAAGACTGGGTTAAGGAGAATGAGTTTGTCGTGGTGTATGCCCAGGGAAAGGAAGAGTTGACTAAATGCCTAAGTGAAGGCTTCGAACTTGTGGCACAAACTGAGTGGGGCTACTGTTTAAGGAAGCCTAAGACCGTTGTTTAAGGAAAATGTGGCTTTTGTTTGTCTGGACAAAAATTTTTTGTTTTGTCTAGACAATTGTTTAAACAATAATTTTTTGTTTTGTTCAAACAATAGTTGAGACTTTTAAAGTTAACCGTTATTAATTCCTCACAACAATGTTTAAATACGACTGTTT
>CAYSEL010000132.1:0-2756 GCA_964430035.1 uncultured Candidatus Bathyarchaeia archaeon | reverse complement strand
CATAGGGAGACCGTCGAGGCTGTTAAGGAGATCCTAAAGATTATTGAGGCAAAGAAGATTCCTACGTTACTCGACGCCGACGGATTGAAGGCCTTTGCCGAATTTAAGCATAGATTAAAGGCACCAACTGTTTTAACCCCGCATGCTGGCGAGTACCAAATACTTACCGGGAAAAAGGTTCCGGAGAGCTTAGATAAGAGAGCTAAATTCGTTCAGGAGACGGCTCAAGACTTAGATGCGGTAGTTCTGCTAAAGTCGCATGTGGACGTAATCTCAGATGGATACAGGGTCAAATTCAACTTCACTGGCAACCCCGGTATGACAGTAGGCGGGACTGGCGATGTCCTTTCGGGCATCGTGGGGGCTTTCCTGGCTCAAGGCGTCAACCCGTTCGAGGCTGCTGTTGCAGGGGCTTTTATAAATGGTGCAGCTGGGGACTTTGTGGAGGCAGAGAAAGGGCATCACATGGTCTCAAGTGACTTGATAGATTGGATACACAGAATAATAGATGATCCTATGTGCCACTTGGAATTGAGGAGGAAGCATATTGAACGTTAGTCCATTTTGTTTTTAGGCGGAATCAATGTGGAATTTGACATAATCTTACCAACCAGCCTATTCTTCATTTTGTTTGGGTCAATAATTGCTCATCAGAAGCTCGAAAAGAGGATACATTCCCTTCTTGGAGAGAGAAAGCTTGGAACTTTTGACGTTGTGCTGATAGTCCTCTCTGTTGGTGCTATGATCACTTTGATAGCTTATGTGCCAAGTAATGCGGTGCAGATAATCTTCATCGCCGCGTACTCCTACATGATCTTCTCGTTTACTTACATAGTAGTCAGAAGGTGGCATCTTGCCTTTATAGCGCCAATAATATTTATAGCCCTCTACACTCTATGCTGGAGCCTTTTAATAGCCAGTTTTTTCGCGGCGCTCTTCGCCATTCTCATAACTGCTTATATGGGTTCCTTGTTCTCTTGGAAGACCATATCTTTCTTCGCCGTCATCTTAACTGTAATGGACGTTATTCAAGTCTTCTGGACTGGTCACATGGGTGAAGCCGCAACTAAAATGGTTCTTGTTCTAAGATTGCCCGTAGCAGTAGTATTACCAACATATCCTCAGGAAGGTGCCATGCTGCTTGGGTTAGGGGACATATTTTTGGCTGGGCTCTTATGTGTCCAGACTGCCTCAAGATACGGGCGACTCAAAGGGATGTTGACAGCTGCCACAACTTCCTTTGCATTCTTTATCTTTCAACTAGTCGTCTTCAACAGCGATTCTGTAGGATTCTTCCCAGCCACGATAATAGTTGTATCTGGATGGGTTGTAAGCCTCGGGCTTATTCACTTTTTACGTCTATGGCACAAAGCGAAAACTTCAGAGGTTATTATAGCAAATAAGCAAAGCTCTCAGCAATAATCCCACTTAAAGAAGCAAAGAGATAAGTAAAAATGCCTCAGCACATAATCTTATTCTCTTTTATTTTCTTCAATGTAGTCTCTTATTCTTTTTAATCCTTCATCAATGTTCTTTTCGGAGGTTGCATAGGAGAATCTGACATGCTCTCCTTCTCCCTCATTTCTGTGCCCAAAATGTATGTCTGAGAGGACGGCGACCCCCGCATCGTAGAGAAGTCTCTTCCTAAACTCTTCAGAGTCTTCCGCCCCGACTAGCCTGCAAGCTTCAGTAACGTTCGGCCACACGTAGAAGGCTCCTCCCGGTCTAAAGCATCTTATGCCCTCAACAGTGTTCAACCCTTCGACTATAATGTCCTGTCTCTTCTTGAAGCTCAAAATCATTTTTTCAGAATCTTCTTGAGGCCCTGTTAATGCTGCCAAGGCGGCGTACTGGTTTGGATGGGCAGCGCAGGAGTCAGTGTTTGTAACCCAGCATGCGAGATGCTCAGCAAGCCTCTTATTAGACGCGAACCCTATTCTCCATCCAGTCATGGCATATGTCTTGGAGGCGCCGTCAACAATTATTGTTCTTTCCTGCATCTCTGGTATCGAGGCTATGCTATAGAATTCGCCGTCGTAGACCATTCTTGAATAGACCTCATCTGAAAATACCCATAACTTGTCGTGATTCAAAACAATATCAGCAATCTGTTCCAGAGTCCTCTTATCCAGAACTCCTCCTGTCGGGTTATGAGGTGAGTTTAGAATAAGGAGTCTGGTATTATCATTAATCTTGCTTTCCAAATAGTCTATGTCAAAGGTGTAGCCTTTCTTCTCAAGAAGAGGAAGAGGAACTGGAACAGCTCCATGGGCGCGTATCTGAGACTCGTAAATTGGAAAGCCTGGATTTGGATATAAAACCTCATGCCCTTTTCCATAATCGGTGACTGAGAGGATAACATATCCTATAAAAGGTTTCGCTCCGTTCGCTATCACGACCGATTCAGGTTCAACTTCAATGTTCCTAGTCTCAGAAAAGAACTTCGCAACAGCCTTTCTCAACTCAGGTATTCCGGCGGAAGGGGTATAACCTGTCTTTCCCTCTTTTATGGCTTTTATAGCGCCTTCTTTGATATATTCAGGCGTATCGAAGTCTGGTTGCCCTATACAAAAGTTCACTATGTCGTGACCTTTGCTTGTTAAGTCGTTAACTTCCTTCAAGACGACGAAAGCATTCTCCGTCCCTAAGTTACGCGTTCTATCCGAAATCTCCAACATTTCCTTGCTTCACCCTTCAGGTTCCAAACAAAACAGTAAACTAACGATTTTACCGCAATTAATGATGACATGTTACTC
>CAYSEL010000131.1:0-14605 GCA_964430035.1 uncultured Candidatus Bathyarchaeia archaeon | reverse complement strand
GAATGAACCTTACATAAGACGTAAGCCTTAATTTCCACCAAATAATCATCTCAATATAGAGAAACTGTTGCCAAAGATTTAAAGTATTCCCAAACTCAAATTAGTGCATGATTAAAAAATCAATTGAAATATCAATTCGATGGTAGATAGAAAAAAATTGCTTTACTTGTTCAACAGAATGCAAATTATCATATCTTAACCAGAAGTGGACTGCTGAATCCCATTTAAATCGGGAAAATTTGTGTAAAGCACCCACATTGCTTAAACAAAAACCTTGAGCACAGCGATTGCCACAAAATTTTCATTGAATGCACGGTCAGAGAAAAAGCTTTATTGCCGCTATTGCTGCAAGGGCTTGTACGATGACTCTAAATTTCTTTTCAGGTATCCGTCTGAGGAACACTATGCCTAGCAATGCGCCTGCGGCGACTGCTGGAAAAACTATAAAGTCTAATAGAAGCGAATCAGCCGTTATGAGGCCAAGGCTCGAGCTGAATGGCACCTTGAACCAGTTGAGCAGAAAAAAGTACCATGCACTTGTGCCGATGAATTCAGTCTTTGGAATTTTCATAGTTAAGAAGTAGATTGAGACTATTGTTCCAGCAGCGTTAGCCATCATCGTCGTTATACCAGCAGCTACTCCCATTCCAACAGCAAACCATCGGTTTTGGGGTAAGAATAAGACTTTCTTCTGACCATTATTGAACCAGAAGCTAATCACTAGTATTACTAAAATTATGGTGCCTATTATTGGCTTCAATTGAGAGTCACTAATTTTGTCCATTACAAAAAATCCTATCACTATACCAAGTGTAGTCCAAGGTAAAAGTCTAAGAAGGTGAGACCAAACAGCATGACTTCGGTAATAGGCTACTGCGAAGACATCGGCGAACATCAGCAATGGAAGAACAATTCCTGTTGAGGCTTTGGCTGGAAAAACCTCAGCCATCAAAGGTATAAACATGATGCTCAGCCCCGGAATCCCAGTCTTGGTCAATCCTATGGAAAAAGATGTAGCCAAGGCTATTATCCATTGAAGCCAGTTAAGCTCAGACACCAAGTATATCACTGCTAAGATTGCTTCTCAAATAGAAGCCTCTTTATAATAAAAATTGTCGTCAACTAGAAAAGGGTTTCCTCAATGGTTCTGGTCAAGATAAGGCTGGTCAATTATGGTTGGTCAAAACGGGTCGGTGACAATATTAGGGCGATTCTGTCTAATATAGGGTTGCTTATTTGGGTTGTCCATTTCGGGTTGGTAAAAGCATAAACATCCACTATATAATCAATAATCTTCTTTAGAAATTCTTACTTCATGGGTTTCAAGTCTGGGAATCATGCTTCCTACAAAAGTAAGCAAGGCTTGGTCGCACTGGTTTATTTTCTCGATTAATTCGGTTCTCTTCTTTTCCTCTTCCTTGATCTTGTCAACTATGAAGTTTTGTTCTTCTTTTGAATCCTGGACCTCAACTTTTTCGTGCATCAAACCCGATTCTTGGGCTGATCTCTCCAAATTGCTGTTTTAAAAGATAATGGATCGCTGGTTGTTTAAGCAGGTAATATAAATAGGATTTTGAAGCCTTATACTTTTTTGGAACTATGCATACTTCTTTTATGCATTTCATGGCTTTAGGAAGTAGAAGTTGCATAAGGATATTTTTCCTTTTTAGCTGTAGAAGTCTTATATGGATGAGGCTTCCACCTAAGGCTCTGAGGGTAACGCTATGGAAAAGGAAAAAGTCGAAATAATGGGATTCAAGATACCGGTTTTTTCTCTAAACACTGTCATACTTGGAAGTGGAGCGGCGGGGTTAAACTGTGCAGTTCACTTGTATGAAAGCGGGCAGAAAGATATTGCAATAGTGACCGAGAATGTCTATGGCGGAACTTCGAGGAATGCTGGATCTGACAAACAGACATTCTATCGCCTTTCATTGGTCGGTAAGACTGGTGACAGCCCATACGAGATGGCTCAGGCACTCTTTTCAGGAGGATGCATGCATGGCGATATAGCCTTAATTGAGGCGACTCTATCAATCCAGGAGTTCTTCCATTTGGTCTCATTAGGCGTGCCCTTCCCGCATGATGAGTTCGGCTCGTATGTTGGCTACAAGACAGATCATGATCCTAAGCAACGTGGAACTTCAGCCGGCCCGCTCACTTCCTACTATATGCATGAGTGTCTCCTTAGAAAGGTCAAGGCGAATGGGATACCAATCTTTGATAAGCATGAGGCAGTATCGCTATTTAGACATGGGGATAGGGTTGTTGGGCTACTCTGCCTGAACAGAGTGATGGTTGAATCCGAAGACTACGGTATGGTGCTATTTAACTGCACCAACCTTGTCCTTGCGACAGGTGGACCGGCAGCCCTTTATAAGGCGTCAGTATATCCGAAAGCGCAAAGAGGAAGTACGGGATTGGCATTTGAGATCGGTGCAAGAGGAAGAAACCTGACTGAATGGCAATATGGGCTAGCTTCAGTAAAGTTCAAGTGGAATGTTTCAGGAACTTATCAGCAAGTCATACCCAGATACATATCGACTGATAAAGACGGATGCGACGAAAGGGAATTCCTGAATGAATTTTTCCCGTCAGTAGGTAAGCTTGCAACATGCATATTTCTGAAAGGATACCAATGGCCATTCGACGCGAGAAAAATCCAGAACTACGGCTCTTCGCTGATAGACCTTCTAGTCTACCGTGAAACAGTCAAACTTGGAAGAAGAGTCTTTATGGATTTCAGAAGAAATATTACGGACTTCAGGTTTGAGGATCTGGAAAAGGAGGCCTATGAATACTTGGAGAAGTCTGACGTGCTGTTTGGTATGCCGATCGATAGACTCTTAAAGATGAACCCGCAAGCCGTAAAACTGTATGCGGACAACGGAATAGACCTAACCAAGGAACCGCTAGAGATAGATGTCTGCGCACAGCACAATAACGGTGGACTTTCTGGAAATATGTGGTGGGAGTCGAACATAAAGCATCTCTTTCCCATAGGCGAAGTTAACGGAACACATGGAGTTTATAGGCCAGGCGGATCTGCACTTAACGCTGGACAAGTTGGAGGATACCGAGCGGCGCAATTTATCGCAGCAAGGTATAATAGTCCGCCACCTGCAATAGAGACGTTTCTCGAAATGATCACACCAAAACTTGGGAAAATTATCAAGATCATGTGCAGACTTACAGAAAATATTGATCCAAGATCAAGAGCCATTGAAGAGATAAGAAGTGAGATTCAAGAGCGCATGACAAACTATGCTGCCCATATCCGGAGTATGAAAGGAATAAGGCAAGCTCTGAACGAAGCATATAAGCTGAGGGACAATCTAAAATACCGTCTTGTCTTATCCTCAAGGCGGGAGCTGCTAGATGCACTTGAAGTAATGGAGCTAACACTGACACATATTGTATATCTCGAATCATTCCGAGAGTATTTAGAGAAAGGTGGAGGAAGCCGGGGCTCATATATAGTCCTAGATCCGAAAGGCGTGTGCCCACTAGAGAAGCTAGAACCAGAATGGCGCTTCAAACCTTACGACAATTCGCTTATGGATAAAATCTGTGAGGTGTGGCTTGACGAGAAAATAAGTGTTAAAACTGAATGGATAAAAGTCAAGCCAATCCCGACTCCCGAAGGATGGTTTGAAAAGATCTGGCGCGAATACAGAGAAGGCAAGGTCATAAGGGGAGATATTATCTAAAAAACATGAAAAAGAGTCAGGCGAAGGAGAAAGGGAGATTACTGAGAAACTGAAGTGGTTAAGAGAAAAGGTTTAAAGATAATTGTTAGGTATGACGAGCATATAATGGTCACAGAATACTTGACGATGCTTAATGTCTTGTGCGCATATTAGCTTTGGTGTTTAACAAACATTCTTGGCACAAGAAAATGTAAATTCGTGGTCTTGAGGGAGCCGCATGGAATTTTGTAGCGTACAGTAGAAAGTATTATCTATCCGAAAGAAGAAACGCATACAAAATTTTATGCTTGTAAGCGCAGTTTCCAAGCGTTTCTGTGTTTCGCAATCACTAAATGATGATGTCTAGAAGGACTTGTTTTGAGGAGAAGATAGACTACTGCTGCCTAGAAACCAAGCTTAGTCCATTTCGAAGGCTAATTATTTAAAGAGCACTTCTATCCACAACAAATCATTCAATAGCTTAGAACAGCACCGAAAGGGTTGAATGGGAAATCTTATAAACAAATTAGATTATTGAAAATTCATGATGAGGAAAACTTCTGAAAACTTAGGTCGTTGCCATTACCACCTACGTTTTCAGCTGGTTCCAGGCGTAGATCTTGACAGAAGAACAAAGGATCTGGTAACTTTTTGTCTAGCACATGGTATAGAAGAGGTTGTCTTATTTGTTGCGGCGGAGGAGTGGAACAACGGTCCGCTGTCAGATGTCGATATGGAATTGTGGTTCGAAACCATAAAGTATGCTAAGAATATGCTGGAAGAGGCTGGGATCTCTGTAAGTCTTAACCCGTGGGCAACTGTTCTCCATTGTGATCGCGGTCGACGCTTCCCTAAAGAACGAAAATTCACACCAATGGTTTCGCCTTCAGGAAAAGAAGCGAAGGCAACCGCGTCCTTCGCTTGTCCAGAATGGAAGAAATACATCTGTGACTATTATGGCAAGTTTGCAAAATTGGGATTTCGTATACTATGGATAGAGGACGATTTTAGATATCATAACCATGCTCCCCTAGACTAGGGTGGAGACTTCAGTAACCTCATGATTGAACGGTTCGAAAGAAGAGTCGGCTTAAAGACTGACCGCAAAAGCATCGTCGAGAACATTCTTAGACCAGGTTCATCTCATCCTTGGCGCAGAGAATGGCTGACAACTTGGAGGGAAGCTCAACTCGAAGTTGCACAAAGCATCCGAGAAGCCGTTATAGCTGCTATGCCAAGAGAATCAATTTTAGGGCTCATGAGTTCTCGACCTGAAAAGCACTCGATCGAGGGACGAAACTGGACGCAATTGTTTGACGCAATATCTATCTCAGGAAGAGCAGCTCACCGTCCTCACTTCGCTGGTTATTTAGAGGGGAACGGTCGAGACTTAGCAGATTCTTCCGCGTTGCTTGATATGCAGAAAAGTGTCCGTCAGTCCAGCATTATTGTGGAGCCAGAGATAGAGAACTCTCCATTCACCTCTTTCTCAAAGTCAAACAGTTACACATGGATTCATATGGCATTAGCCCAACTTCATGGTTGCGACGCTTTATTATTGGATCTCTTTCCATTTTCAGGGGTTACTCCATCAGAATATCCTGAAATCGGAGCTCTCCTAGACTATTCTCGCCCATCTCTGGACTGGTTGGCTGAGCGTTTCCCCCCGTCACTACAGACGCAGGGCGTTGGCATACCGTGGCACCCTGACTCAGCCATGTACGTCCACACAGAGAAAGGCGTTTCCATGGATGAACTTTATGTGAATATGGTGAGTGCAGCTAGACTATTGAACCATTTCGGCGTCGCAGTTCAAATGCGTCCAAGCAAAGTAAATGCCATTTTTGGTAACGGCGTATGGGCTTGGACTGATGAAGAGCTAGAAACTTTCCTTGAGGGGGGGTTGTGGCTTGACGCAGAAGCAGCCGCGATTATGCAAGAGAGGGGTTTCGACCAATGGACCGGCGTTGAGATTGAAGGTTGGTGGGATAGGGAGGAATTTAATTATTCCATGGAGAAGGCTGCCAATCCAGCCTGCGGGCTTCCTAAGGGTTTTCGTATGAATAGTAATCGCTTCAAACGGGTTGCCAGATTACAACCTACACCTCAAGCTACAGAGTGGACGAGCCTAATCACAGCTGAAGGAAAACGTTGTAGCGCCGCTTTGACAGTTTTCCAAAATGATCTCGGAGGTCGAATAGCAGTATCGGCTTTTCCCCTAGGCAGCGAAGAAAACGCGTGGACAAAAAGTTTCCATCGGCAAATTCTTCTGCAAAAGTTAGTTGAGTTTCTTGCAGGTTCAGATTTCAAACCTGTGATGGTTACAGGAGGGGCATATTTAATGCCTATAGATTTTATCGGCGATGGAAGACGAGTAGTAATCTTAAATGGATCTGCCGATTCATCTTCGCCTATAGCAAGGATTCAAGGAAGCAAACATATAAAGGAGACTTATATATTACGACCGATGGCTAAGCCAGAACCTGTCTCTGCTAAGCAAACTAGCTGGAACGGCGGAATCACGGTAGAGCTAGAAGATGAAGTTCCCTATCTAGGTATGGCAGTGTTGATTGAGAAATAAAAACGGTTCAGAACTTACAGAAAGTAATCTAAGTGTGATCATCGAATATATCTGCGAGTTTAGTGAGGTAATCGATTTTGATATTCTATTAAAAAAAACAGGTGATGCTGATGTTGTCTATAGTTAAACACCCTCAACTGAGGATTACCTCTCACCTACGCTTCTGCATGAGGAGAGTCATCTTAGAGAATTGAAGTGATGTTTGAAGCCTGCATTGAAAAAAAGCCGATATAGAACGTATTCATAGCTAGTTCTGTAGGAACTGAATATACAATCCTAGTGAAATTGATCCTAAAAAGACATTTTTTAAAATCTCTTGTTATGTGAACTACTGAATTTATGGAAGTATGCATCACGTTTTTAAGGAATTCTTATTTAACTTTCATGTTTAGGTTCTTAGAATAGATTTAACAACCAAACTAATAAAAAGTTGAGGCGATTTATCAGGAAAAGAATCTAATTGTTTGCTTATACGGGGGTTAACCGATTAATACGATTTTAACTTTCTCTACATCCTCGTGAGAAATGGATTTAGGTCAATTTTAGCGTCAACTTAATATCTCGCTTTGCATATTTCTGAAGACAATTTCTAAAAAGAAATGCAATTATGTCTTTATACCTTGTAAAGTCCGGTATTATCAAATCAGCACCAGCGTCGATCAGTCGTTTTCTCTTGTGAGAATTCAATCCAGACCTATTCACCTCGTCAGTTGCTACTCCAAGCGCTATCGCCCCGCTAGATTTTGCATTTCTTATTTCAACCGGTCCATCTCCTATGACGAGTAACTCCTTACCTTGAAGGTTGTTCTCCTGTAAGATCCTCTGTATTACCATCTCCTTTGTATATGCTTCAGTGTGGTCAAAGGCCCCGTAGATTCGCTTTCCAAAATACGGAGTAATCTTTAAGGCTGAAGCTTCTCTTAGGACATGTTCATGATCGGTTCCGCTGGCCAAGTACATGATTACACCACGTTTGTAGAGTTCCTCGAGAAAGTTTCTTGAACCTATGATCATTAAGTCGTCAGGTTTTAACACGCCATCCGTCAATTTCTTAATTCTCTGCTCAATGTGGAGGAGCATCCTGTCATTGTATATGCGTTTGTACTCGTAGGGGCTTTTAGGTTCCTTGGCTATGCCATATCTGCGAACAGCGTCAGCCAGCCACTCCATCTGTTTAATGGTTAAAATGCCCGTGGAGTAATCCACGTATTCTCGGACTTCTCTTTCTATCATGGGTGTTGGAGGACCGCCGTCGCAAATCATCTCAATCATCATGGGGATCATGACATCTTCCCATCCTTGCCGGATCACTGAAACCGTCCCGTCGAAGTCTATCAGTGCATATTTGATGTTGCCAACCTTCGATTTGACATCTGGATCCAGAATCTCGATCCAAGGAGTCATGGCCATTGATCCTCCACAGATATCGCATCAAACTTTTCCAAAATCTCTTCTGGAGAAGCCGTCCCAGTAATATTCAACTTCTTGAGGATCACCCCTGCGGCTAGGTTGGCTATTATTCCCGCCTCAACCGTGCTGGCTCCTGCCGCTAAACTCGCCCCAATCGCAGCTATGAACGTGTCTCCAGCCCCAACCGGATCTATAGGCGGCTCCGTCGGTGCAGCTGGAAGGTGATAGTGACCAGACTCATCTATCAAAAGCGCTCCCTCCTCGCTTAAGGTTATGTAGACTGGGCGTCTAGCTTTTCTCTGGATTTCGTTTCCTATCTTTACTAACTCATCCATCCCAACTTCTGATGGGTTCTTAGAGGGACATATTGCCTTAACAGCCTCTACTCGGTTAGGCTTTAACACCATGCTTCTGAATAAGCCTATTCGCATTCTAGAATCAGCCACAAAGATTTTCTCGGGGTACTTCTCGGCTAGATTGATGAGGCTTTCCCTGACTTTGTCAGTTATTATTCCATTTTGAATCATCTGGTCCTCAACGATTATTGCTTCGACTCTAGGAATCACTGAGCGAACGTTCTCAAGAATTCGATTCTCAAGGTTTTCAGAGAGAGGCTTATAATTTATGAAGTCGATCCTAGAGTCTTCTTGTTGGGAATCCCAACCGCATAGAATTGGCTTGATGAATACTGTTGTCATCCTATCTGGCGTTGTAGTCACATATTCGGGAAGAATCCCATTTTCTTCAAGATTCTTCTTCAAGATCTGACCGCGCCAGTCCTCTCCTATAATAGTAACTGGGAATACCTCTCTTGCGCCTAAAGCTTTAACGTTCCAGCAAATGTTTCCAGATGCACCCAGTGAGTATGTCTCCTTAACTACGGGATGCGTGTAGCGGGGTGTTTCTCGAGATAACTCGGAGCGAGTCATGTCTGCGTACCAGTAGACATCGAGTGCGAAGTCACCTATGACCATGATGCTTAAGTCTTTGAATGATTCAAGGATGTCCAAAAGCCTAGAGCGCCTCAGTCTGTTCACTCTTCAATCCTCCTACGAAGTGAAGATTGGAGCATTTCGCATAAGGCATGATAGACTATCGAGTGGAATTCCTGTATGCGACTAGTCTCGGTTGCAGGGACCCTTATAGCAATATCCGCGATCTTGGAAATTCTTCCCCCCTCCTTCCCAGTTAAGATTGCAGCACCTATCCCTAGAGCTTTTGCCGTTGAAACAGCGTAGAGAACATTTTCAGCGTTTCCACTCGTACTTATGCCCATTAGAAAATCACCATTCTTTGCCAATACATATAGCTCTTGAGCGAAGGCCATGTTCCTAGTGGGGTTGTCATTTTCAACAGCACTTGTGAGAGAGTGGTTTGCTCCTAATACTATGACACGAAGTCCCTCTTCTAGACTTCCGGAGATTAACTCGCCATAACAGAGCCCATCGAACCACTTTCTCTTGTATCTTGGTATAGGATTCCTCAACTTGAAGGATTTAAGTAACTCTGCCGACATGTGAAAAGCGTCTGCCAAGCTTCCGCCATTTCCGCAAAGGAAGAGAGTTCCTCCTATTTCGAAGCAGTGATTTATAGCCCTGTAAGTCCGAATTAGATCTCCAACCACAGATTTGAGGTTTGGGTTCTTTCTCACAAACTCGTCGATTATCTCCTTCACAGAAGGATAAGTTTGAGCGATCTCCTCTATCTGCATCTCCAATGACGGGATCGATGCGGTTCTGCCGGGAGGCGGCTTAATATATGTTTCCTCAAGTCTACGCAAAACCATGTGATATAGGTTCGGGATCGTTACGATATGGTCTCCAGTTATGTGGAATCCAACACCTCCTGTCGATGGGGGTCTCTGGACGATGTTCTTTAAGGGGCGATAATAGTAGTCGGGGTTGCCTTTACTCCTCGGACGCCTATAATCGGTTATTGGCTTCAAATCGAAGTTTGCCGTTGTGAACTTTTCTACCTTGAATCCTAGGTTCCTAACAATTGAGATGGCTTTGAGGAATACTTCAGGCCCAATAACGGCTGAGCCGAAGTTTAGAAAGACGCCTCCCTCCAATCTGCTCACAGTCTCTACATAGGTCTTAAAGTCTCTCCCAGTCGCCTCACCCAAAACAGCGAAGTTGCATCTCGGATGCTGATGGATTATATCCGTGCCTAAGGCCACATGGACAGTAAAGGGCATCCCGAGTTTATATGCATTGTAGAGAACGCTGTACTCCTTGAATCTAAATCGTTCATCATCCCCAATCATCCTACCGAGAGATTCTCCATAACCTAAACCATCATGAATGCCCTGCTGTACGGCTAAATTCATTAGACGACCTGTCTCCTCCGCCATCCCGAAGGTCCCATCCTCAATGCTCGTTGCTACATCTTCGCTAGTCTCCCCTATCAACGCGATCTCGAAGTCATGGATCGCTGCTGCACCATTTGAGGCCACATGAGTTATTAGGCTTTTTCTTATAAGGTCGATCAAGACCAAGGAGAGACCCGACTTTATTACGTGGGCTCCCATCATCCATATTACAGGCGTTCCACTCTTTCTCGCATTCACTATTCTCTCCGAGACTTCGTTTAAGTCTTCGTTGTCGAAGGGTGGCGGAGGCGCTTCCGGGTTTATCATATCCTTAAGTGTAACTAGATTCTTTCTCTGAGATATTGGGTAAGTTTTGATCTTGGAGAAATCTATCATTTCGCTGTGCCTTCTTCTTCCATTATGTTCAATCTTAAACTTTAAACTCTGTCTTCTTCAACTTAAACAGTGTGCTTTGAGAGTCTTTATTTCCCACGCCGCCATCGGAACAGATACATTATTTCCCCTTACCTCATGCTCTATCTTCGGTAGGTATTTATCCCACTCAACAAGATCGGTCTGCCAGATCCTGTTTGGAGCTGAATCGAACCTGATCTTCGCCTCAGTATCGATACCACAAGCCTCGTATATCCGAATGATGAGGTCGCTTGAGTCTTCAGCCTCTTTGAGAGCCGTGAGTATCACATTCTCCGGTGAGACCTCGATGAAGGAGTGCTGGGGAGGTAGTTCGCCTTCATGTAACTCTTCGAGGACGACTTGGAGCGGATAGTTGAACTCGTAACCTCTTCTCACTGTTCCAGCATTTCTCCAATCGCCTTCATGAGGATAGATTGCATATTTAACATGGTGTATTCCTACTCGTGGCATGTCTGATTGGTCAGTCCAACCCTCAGGTGTGAATCGGTATCCTCTTCTTGGACCACGTACCAAGCTCATTCTTAATGTATTATTCTCGAAGGAGAATCCGTACTTGCTGTCGTTCAGCAGGCTGATGCCATAATCCCCAGACATCGTTGAGACGTCAACCCAGTTTTGGGCTGAGACCTCCCACTTGGCTGTATCAGCTATCTCCCAACCTCTGCGTGGAGTCTGCAATTCCTCTGGTGGCGCTTTCTTCAAGCTGTGATCGTATCGTTGTATGGCGCCATAAGGAATCTCGTATGTAGCCATGTAAGATGATAAGTTAAGCGGGAATGCCACCTTAGCGAACCTATAATTTTCGTGCCAGTCAATGTGAAACTCGAAGTCAACTTGTGGAGCCTGCGCGTACAAAACCACATCTTGAATGAAGCTAGAATTCCCAAATCTCCTTTCAATCCTGATTTTCGCCCTAACAGGGCCCTCTTCAACGACATATACTCTAAGAGCCTCTGGCTCATAGTGGTTTCCAAGGTAGATGTTCCACGCAGGCTCACCATCTGGTGCTTGTGGCGGTTTATCCTCATAGACCTCAAGGATGTTACCCCATCTTAAAGGATCAAAGATCATCTTGTTATTCCGCTTATCAACTATGTTAACTGCATGGTTGAGTTCGGGACGAATATGAACTCTAAAATAGGAGTTTTCAAGAGTCCACCCCTCAACTTTAAGGTCTGTCTGGAAAGTGACCCTTTCCTTGGCTGGTAGAAGCTGGTAGACTCTATAGCCGAGGGCCGGGACCTCCGCCATGAAAATAAGCTTCTTCTTTTCTTCATCCTCAATTATTTGGAATGGAACTTCAATCCCATTCTGATCAAATAAACAAAAGTTTTTCTCAGGTATCTTATCTACTGAAACTTCTGCTATAGATTTCCTCCTCCATGAGAGTGGGTTAAAGACTATGAGTGCTTTGTTTCCACTGCCAGACGTGTTTATGTGCTTTGCTATAGTCTCTAGATGGCCTAATCCGTTCACGAACCTCCAAACCTCTTTATAATCGGTGGCTGCGTCTTGGTAAACGGCCTCAATAGAGGTTCCATCGATATTGTCGTGGACCTGATTAAAGAGAACCTTCTTCCAATGCCTTTCCAGTTCTATCTTAGGATACGTGAAGCCGTATCTTTTTGCTATGAATAGGAACCTCTCCGCCGAGAGGATGAGAACCTCGCACCTCCGGTTTTCTCGTTTCATCATAGCCTCGGTTGTCAAGGTTCCCCTATGAGTCTTAACATATAATTCGTCATTAATGACTGGGAGTTTTTCTCCAAATAATGAGAGGATATCGTCAAAGTATTCTTTTGAAGTTGAAAAAAATGTAAATGGGTATTCACGCATCTCATTAAATTTTAGAGCTTTTATAATCATCTCTTCTGTCGGTCCGCCCCCGTGGTCTCCGAATCCAAAGAGAACTAACAATCGATCAACCCCATGAACTTTCTTCAACTCTTCGAGCTGGGCAAGCAGCAAAATGTCTGCGTATCTCTGATCGAGTCTTTCATTATATGTTCCAACCGTATGATATACTAAGACCTTTGAGCCATCAGGTGACTGCCACCAAAATAGGTAATATGGAAACGGTATTGGAGGCTTCATCCTTTCGATCTGCCACTTCAGTTTAAAAGTTAGGAAATAGTCAATGCCACACTTTTTTAGGATTTGGGGAAGACTCCAACAGAAACCGAAAGTATCGGGGAGCCACGCCGTCTTAACATCGACTCCGAATTTCTTCATGAAGTATCTCTTCCCAAATAGATACTGGCGGACGAGTGATTCCCCACAAGGTATAGTGGCGTTATGTTCAGTCCAAGAACCTCCAACAATTTCCCACAGCCCCCCCTTTACATTCTCTTTAATTTCCTCGAGGATCTCGGGATAGTACCTCTCCATCCACTCGTAGATTTGGGCGCTACTTTGGCTGAACTTGAGGAATTGATATTTCTTCATCAATTTTAAGACTGAGCGGAATGTTTTAGGGCAGATCTCATGAATGGTTTCGCCTTTCACCCAGAGCCATGAAAGGTCGATATGAGCATGCCCAATTAAGTGAACGTTTCCATCCATTTTGGTTTCCATCCTCTAATTTTTGCAAAAACAATATTAGATCATGTACACAATATAAATTTAACATGCACTATCCTTAGTGCACTATCCTTAGTAATAGTAACATTGGTCCTAGAATAAGACGCTTAGCTTCAAGCTCGGGCACATTTTACGCAATTTATTGACATTTTTTGGCTTTGCCAAACAATTATGTTTTAGTGGTTGGTTTCTTTGCTTTTTGAATGTTGGCTTGGTGGCTTTTTGCCTTTCTCGCTTCTTTTTTTTTGGGTTTCTCTTGTTCACAGATCTATAAGCGTGGTGTAGACGAATGCTTTCGCTAGAGACCAAGAAATAAAAAGGAGAAGCAGCAAACTTTATGGTGCCAAGTGTGCGTTGTGTACGAAGCAATGGTAAACTTGGCCATAGTGGAAATCAAGTGAGACAACTTTCAAGAGTCACTCAAAACAGTTGGCGTCAAAGGGAAGATCGGAGTTCCCGTGGCATTTGAAAAAAGAAGGCTACAACCAGACACAATCGAAATATACGAATTTATACTGAATCAAGCCGTCAAACTAGGGCAGATATATTCAAAGATGACAGGGTCAAACAGGTTATCGTCGAGAAGGTGGAACAGAAACACGGGCAAGGGCTGAACAAACAACACTATTAAAGCGTATATGTCATTCCTTAAAATGCAGAACAAAAGATGGGATAAACCAGACAAAAATTCAAGAAAGGGTTACCAAGGCCGCCAACTCACGAACAGGTTCAACAACTCATCGCAGGCGCCTCAAAGAAGTACGGTCAATCTTAAGTTAATGACTGAAACTGGCCATGGCATAACACAGCATGGTACACACAAAAGGCAAAAAAGGACACATGGACCGCATAGTACCGATCAGCCAAGAACTTGCGGCATTAATGAAAGAATACTTAACAAGGTACAAAGCCCTAAAAACATAAGGCTCTAGACTTAAGACACTAAATAATGAAACATGTTATAATAGGAGATGATCTATGGGTATAAGGTAAAATGGTGCACTCCAAAATCGAAACCACAATTATATAAATGAAACTTACAACTTGCATCTTACTTGGCGAACGAAGTATACATCTGTAGAGCCGCTGAAACTGTAGAGGAAACTAAAAAACTCATCGAAGCAGGCTTCGAATACGTAACCAACGTACACAACATTAAATTGTTCAGGAAGCGGAAATCTTTCATAAAAAGGCTGTGGTCCAATTAAAAAAGGGTCATGATCCAGTGAAAAGGGGCTGTGGTCCAGCTTGGTCTAAGATTCGCGCCTGGGGCGCGCGCGGTCCTGGGTTCAAATCCCAGCAGCCCCATTTTTGATGGAGAATCTTCAGAGCTTGGAGCGTAAAGACATGCTTCCTATATGTATAAGAATAATGGCGGTATCTGTCCAACTGCATATGGCAGTTCAAAATCCATAAACTATTAACCAAAAAATCAATAATTTTTTTAAATGGAATTTTGTTAATAAGTCTTAAAGTTGTGAGGTCTTGTTGTTATTAGTTTTGTTGTGTGGTTGTGAAGTGTTAGTTTTTGTGATTTCACGTGTTTAATAGTTTGTGTTGGGTTTGTGTCTTTTTATGATTATTATTGAGACTACTACT
>CAYSEL010000130.1:0-16239 GCA_964430035.1 uncultured Candidatus Bathyarchaeia archaeon | reverse complement strand
ACCGTGGGAACCTCTATCGCAACTTCCCTCATTGCGGTGGGTGTAACCTCTTTGAAGGCGTTTAGAAAGTCTTCCATCGTTACCTCCATCTTCTCGAGTACGCTTGGTGGAATCCTTTCCTGCTCAAGGTCAATCTCAGGCAAGTATCGTCTGAGCGCCTTCATAGCCGTCTCCCTTGCTAGGGCAGCCAGATCGGCACCCGTATATCCGTGGGTCATCTCCGCCAGCCTCTTAAGGTCGACATTTTGGGCTAGAGGCATGCCACGGGTGTGTATCTGAAGAATCTCATATCTGTCATGCTTGTCAGGTATGCCGATCTCGATCTCACGGTCGAACCTTCCTGGTCTTCTTAGTGCGGGGTCAAGGGCGTTCGGTCTGTTCGTTGCGCCTATCACGATTACGTTTCCTCTTCCAGTTAAACCGTCTAGTAGGGCTAGGAGTTGGGCGACTACACGCCTCTCAACTTCTCCAGTCACTTCTTCACGTTTGGGCGCTATAGCGTCTAACTCGTCTATAAAGATGATGGCTGGCGCATTCTTCTCAGCCTGTTGGAAGATCTCCCGCAGTCTCGCCTCCGACTCCCCGTAGAACTTGCTCATGATCTCTGGACCGTTTATCGAGAAGAAGTTCGCGTCAGACTCGTTCGCCACAGCCCGTGCAAGCAAGGTCTTTCCGCAGCCTGGTGGACCATGCAGCAAGACGCCTTTTGGAGGCTCTATTCCAAGCCTTTGAAAGATCTCTGGGTGCCTCATCGGAAGTTCAACCATCTCTCTGAGGCGCTGGATCTCTTCTTTCAGTCCACCAATATCTTCATAGGTTGTTCGGGGCACCCCTTTGGCTTCAGGTGCGGGTTCAGGCAATATCTGCAACTTTGTGTCGTAGTTTAACCTTACAACTCCCTGAGGCCGGGTCTTTGTTACTGTAAACTGGACTGGGTGTCCAAGCATCATGACAAGCGTCGTGTCTCCTTCGACGAATGTTCTTTCCATAAGCCTGTTTTTTACGAAGTTGGTGAAGTCGTCATCTACGTTTAGGCGCATGTCGATTGGCGCGAGAATAATGCTTAATGCATCCTTAACTTCGGCGCGTTTAACTATTACGTACTCGTTTAGCGAGACGCCTGCATTCTTACGTGTGAATCCGTCTATCCTTATTATGTCCCGGCCTTGGTCTTCAGAGTAGGCTGGCCAAGCGATGGCGGATGTCCTTTTCTTGCCGATGATTTCAACTACGTCGCCGGCTGAGACTCCTAAAGCCTCCATCGTCTTCTGGTCTATTCTTGCAATTCCTCTGGCTACATCCCGTTGCTTTGCATCCCCAACCCTGAGCTGTACCTCTTTCACCTAGGTCACCATCAGTGAGGATAATACTCTTTATAGATGAGAAAAAGATCTTTCCTATATAAACATAATGAACTTTTGTGATTGCGGCTAGGTTAGACTCTTCTGACCATGACCGTTTGAAAGTCGCTTATCTCTTTTATTTCCTTGAGGCTTTTTTCAACCTCGTCGACTGCGCCTTCCCGGTCTTCAGGCATCAGTACATGGGCAATTATTGCTACAAGCCCGAAGGCTATGGGTTCTTCTTCGAACTTGTAAACTGAAGCGTATTCTGGAAGGGTATTTTCAATCTTCTTTTTCAAATATTCCCGGTTGATGTCGATGTCTGAGGGAAAGATCTTCAGCGAGACTAAGACTCTAGCCAACAGCAGTCCTCCATTAATGGCTTTAAAGGAGGGATAACAAGTATTTTAAAATTTTGTTCTTGAAAGAGCGGTCATGGTTTTCGGCGTGGCAATTTCTGTCTTGAAGGTTTTATGAAGGGGTAAAACTGAAGATGAGCCATATCACGAAGTCTCCGAAGTGGAGGGCGAAGAGATAACTGGCTGTGATGAAGACTAGGAATGGAAGCCCAAGCGTTGCCCAAACCTTTCCATCTATCTCTTCTAGCAGTTCTTCTCGTTGCTCAATCTCTTCCTCTGTCTCCTCTCTTAGGCTGGATGATATTTTTAGGTGCCTTATGATCTTTCCGTCCTCCCCTTTGGTGAAATGTTCCAACAGTATGTAATGTGATCCTGACCTCAGTTTTTCCGTGTCAACTTTTATGCCAGTTGCGAAGGCTAGGATTTTGCTCCATACAGGTTCATTTTCCATCCCCTCAAACATTCTTTCTCCATTTCTGAAGAGTGTGAGGATATTGTGGCCTACGATTATTATTATAAGTAATGATGAGGTGAGGACGGCGTTACTTAGAACCGCTAAGGGAAAGGGATAGGTTGGGATCGGCGGCTGATACCTTGCAACCTTCGGGTAGGTCGGCATGGTGATGGAGAGGCAGATTAACGCTTTTGCGTCGGCGCCTCCGAATAGTCCTAGGTAGAATAGGCTTAGGGAGATAACCGCCGTTACTACTATGGAGATGAGCCACGCAGATGGGATGACGGTTTCACCATTGTGTTGGTTTATTTGGGATTGGAGGAGGAGCAATGCGAAGCCTACTGGAGCAAATATGAGCCATACACGGTTTGGGACTTCCCGCGTCTTAAGATCATGCCAAGATGACACGGCCAAGAAGAATAGACCTAGGACTATTCTTAGAATTTCTAGTTCCGTCTCCATCCTTTCACCTCTTAGCGTTGTTCTCCCTTTTCTGTTTCGGTTCAGTTTTGTTAGGTCTCTAACCTGCAATGATTCTTGAGCGGTTATTACGATATCTTCTTTATGAACTTGAAAACCATTACCGCTGATTTTTTCGTTTGCTTTTTGCAGAGAGAATTTGCAAAATGTGTGTTTGCATAACGTAGTTAGGGTATGTTTGTGTCTTCTTGTATAGAAATATGTATTGTTGAGCCAGACGCTGTCTTCATAATTGATTTATCAAGCATGCCAGCACATGATTCTTCAAAGGTGAATAGAGAGTGACGAGAAGTATAGTAAAGAATAAGAGGGCTTTAAGTCCAGTGATCGCTACCGTCATATTGGTTTCAGTGACAATCGTCGTAGCGGTTGCAGTCTCATACTGGATGGGAGGAATCGCGGGATTATACACTAGATTCGAAAAGATTGAATGCACAAGCTACTATGCATCACTAGTGACAATAGAAGGTAAAGTTGATTCAGACGGCATAAATCTAGATCAATACGATCTTGAGGCTGATAACGGTTCCTATTACAAGATAACGATTCACGTCAAGAACTCGGGGTCTGCAGACGCCAACATACAGTATGTCATACTTAATGGAAAACCAACCTCAGACTATGATTCTTCATGGTCTATCTGCATCGGATGGAAGGTAGGAGACAACAAGAAAAATCTAGATGAAATGTCGATGTCTGTCCCAGTTGGTCAGTCAGGAACCATCTACATGTGGTTCAGTTCTACCGGCACCCTTGAGTCTGGAACTACATTGAACCTCCAGTTGCATAGTGCAGCGGGCAAAGACTATCCAGTGATGCTGTCGTTACCGTAGGAGCCCTCGCCCCTTTTATTTTTTCTTTGATTCAGGAGGCTGGGAGCCTCTGAGTAGGAGTGGGTCTGATGAGTTTTCTAAGGCGGCTGCTAGGTGAAAGAGGCAAGGAAAAGAAGGAGGAGCCGAAGGACTACGTCATTGAAGAAGATGGCATAGCCGTCTATCAACGTGACCCATCCTTAAAGGTTATTGAGAGCTACTGGATCCATAACCCCTTGTCTAAGGTTACCATCGTTGAGCTCCCAGAATCAGAGGGCAACATAAAATACTTTGTAGAAGAGGTGCTGATGAACGAGAATGAGAGGAAAGCCTACAAGGGTCTCATCTCAATCCTGAATAAAGAGTTGAAGCCTCCTGAATCAATAGTCACTGATGCATCAACATACGTCCTCGAAGAAGCGAAAAGAGTCGCTAAGAAATATCGGAGGTCGCTTGGAAAGTTCAGTGAGAGTTCATGGGAGAAGATCTTCTACTACGTAGTCCGTGACCTTGCAGGCTACGGCAAACTCCACGCGATTATGATGGACCCGAACATCGAAGATATCTCATGCAATGGGCTGAGCAAACCCATTTATGTGTGGCACAGAAAGTACGAGAGCATACCGACAAACATTGAGTTCGTAAACGAGTACGCATACAACAACTTCGTAATAAAACTTGCCCACCTATCCGGCAAACACATCTCAAGCGCCTACCCAATGCTTGACGCGATGCTTCCGGAGAAGCATAGGCTCGCCGCCACCTTCATGAGGGAGGTCTCAACATTCGGCAGCACATTCTGCATCAGAAAATTCCGTTCTGAACCATTCTCCATAGCCGACTTAATCAAACTCGGAACATTAGATGAAGAGATTGCTGCTTACCTCTGGTTCCTATTGGAGAACAAGATGAACCTAATGGTGATAGGTGGAACAGGTGCTGGAAAGACTAGTATGCTCAACGCTCTAACCAGCCTCCTATCGCCGAACGATAAGATAATCACCGTGGAAGAGGTTGCGGAGCTAAACCCATGCAGAGAGAACTGGGTTCAGCTTGTAAGCAGGAAGTCAGTAAAGTTCGGCGAATCAGATACAACATCAATCTCCCTCTTCGACCTGGTTAGGCATACACTTCGGTATAGGCCGGACTACATAATTGTAGGAGAGGTTAGGGGTGAAGAAGCCTACGTTCTCTTCCAAGCAATTGCGACTGGTCACGGTGGAATGTGCACAATGCACGCTGACAGTATAGACCACGCGGTCAAACGTCTAACATCGCCTCCCATGAACGTTGCGGAAATATACATTCCCTTAATGAATATTTGCATCTATGTCTCGCGGGTTGAACTTCCCAAAAGAAGAAGCGGGCTAACCTTCGGTCGGCGTGTGAGAAACGTATGGGAAGTGATTGATTTTGGAAAATACAATGCAATCTCGCAGTGGGATCCAGTTCGAGACAGATTCGTTACAGACTTCTCGAAAAGCATCCTACTTGAGAGGATAGCATCTCTGAAAGGTCTTGAGATGAATAAGGTTCTAAAAGAGATTGATGAGAGGAAGCGGGCGCTACGAAAAATGGTTGAACTAAACATGAACGCTAGAGAGGTCGCCCAAGCTGTGGTAAACTACAGCGTAGGAAAACCAGTCGAGGCGGCAAAGAAAGATGAAGCAAATAATAGTAGACCTAAAAAGGAAAGCCGAAAAGAAAGTTCTACTCCCCAAGAAGATCAGCCGATAGAGGCAATTCTCAACGTAGCCGCTAACCTCGCAGAGAGTAAGAAGACGTGAAATTATGAGGTTGAAAGAGGAGGATTAAAAGGTAAATGACATACTTCAGCGATTTCTGCTACTTCTTCTTTGGACCAATTGGTAGAGGATTATCACGCGTATATAAAGGCTTAGGGGACACTCTTGAAGCTGCAAATATGAAGATCCACCCCGAAGTTTACTTATCCATAGTCCTCTTCTTCTCTACGGTCACATCCGCTATCGTTGCAGGTTCTTTCCTACTTTTCTGGTTCTCTACGCAGAACATCGACATCCTTTTCGCGTTGGCGCCATTCTCGCTTATCAACTACCTAATCTGGTCCACCCCTATAGGCGCAATAACGCTTGTCGCGATACCGGCAATGATCCTATTAGTGGGCTTCGCAATTCCAAGTATAAAAGCCTCGAACAGGATATCTGGGCTAAAGAATGAGATACCCTACGCATCTGTGCATATGAGCGTAATGGCAAGCGGCGGCCTAAACCCATATTCAAGCCTACTCCGCCTGAAGAATACGGATCTTCTGCCTAAGCTGAGAGAGGAGATTGAAAGGATTCAGGGACTTATCCTTTCCTCCGGCTCCGACCCTGTCTCAGCCATGGAGAGAGCAGCCAAGGTTATAGGTCTCAAAGAA
Organism: uncultured Candidatus Bathyarchaeia archaeon; assembly: GCA_964430035.1. Lineage (GTDB taxonomy): Archaea > Thermoproteota > Bathyarchaeia > Bathyarchaeales > DTEX01 > JANXEA01. Next base: position 10,390 of record CAYSEL010000130.1, on the reverse strand, counting down.
TATAAGGACCTGCTCCTTGGTTACGCCTCAACCCTGAGGACAGGCGGGGATGTCATTCACTATCTTTACTCCCAGACTAACGCGATGTTCAGAAATATGGCGACCAGAATCAAAGCGATGGGAGAAAACATGGCGGCTTTAATGGAGGCCTACTCAATCATTGAGATTCTAGGCGGATTAGGCATATACATAATGTTCGTGATTGGGTTCAGCCTGCCTGAAGCTGGGATGCAAATTTCTCCAGAACTCTTCTTCTTCTTCTCTTTCGTTTTGTTGCCGATGTTGTCAGTCTTATTCCTCTTTCTAAGCGACAGCATGCAGATAAATTATCCCATATCCTATTGGAGAACCTATATAGTTTATTTTTGCACCTTGCCAGTCACAGTCTTTCTTGCTCTGCAAACATCCATTATCTACCTCTTTCCAGGTATGATTCCCGAGGTTGTTCCAGCCTTAAAGAACCTACCTGCCTTTTTGGCGCAGTACTTCGGTTTCGGAGTTGGTTGCGAACCGTCTCTGGGACTTGCATTCTCATTGATAGTGACAGTCATTCCAGCACTTATTTTTGATCGCTACTACTCAAGGGAAGAGAAAGGTATTCTGAACGGTATCACGAGCTTCTTAAGGGATCTTGTCGAAAACCGGAAGACGGGTCTAAGCCCCGAAAAATGCATCCAAATCCTCTCAGATAGAGATTACAGGGAGTTCTCAAAATACCTGAAACGCATAAGCTCAGAGATAAACTGGGGTCTACCCCTCCGCGAAATCTTCGAAGACTTCAGAAAAACTGTAAAGAGTTGGCTGGCGCAGATCAACATTTACCTCCTAATCGACTCGATAGAGGTCGGGGGAGGAACGGAAGAGAGCCTGGAGAGCCTAGCAGAGTTTTCTGAGTCTATTAAGGATATAGAGAATGAACGTAGAGCCACCCTTGCTCCGCTCTTTCTCGTTCCCTACATTGGAGCGGGATTGTTGACTATGACGACTATCCTTCTGCTCCAATTCTTCAACGATATGCTTGCTCTCTCTTCTCAAGCTCTTCCGCTCTTAACTTTGAATAGGACTATGCTTACGCCGCTGATCTTGAACTCTTACATGCTTGGGTTAGTCACGGGGAAAATAACTACTGGAAGGACTTCAGCAGGGTTCAAACATGCAATTATACTCGTCCTAGTGTCAGTCGCCGGAATATGGATGGGCTTCCACTTCAAGTTTATGTCAATCAGTTAATGGAGGAAACAGGCGCTGAGAAGGAGAGATGCAGGGGTCACTCCTATTCTGTCAACAGTAATTTTAGCATCCGCCCTCTTGACAATTGTGGGTGTAGCCTTCATGATGGCTAACAACGCGATCAACTACAACATTGAAAGCGCCCAATTCGAGCAGGCGCAGACAATCCTCATCTCATTAGCCAAGGTTGTAAAGAATGTTATGCTTAACCCTTATTCCTCAGGTTATGTGCGCGCCAGTTTCTGGAAGACTACTCCGCAGTTTGAGAGAACGGAGAAGAACTTGACAATAACCATTCTAAATGCAAGCAACAATGAGCCATACGAAGGTATCCCACCTATATCCATACCGCAGAACATAATCAAGATTAAAGGGGGACCGTTAATAGGAGTCTTAAACCCAAAAACCATCTATGGCAACGACACAGTTCTCTTAGACAAAGTCAATGCTTCCCTAGGCGCAGTGAAAGTTTTTCAGTCTGATGGAGCATGGGTGACCCTTGACTATTCACGTGCTCGATGCGTTTACATCGGATGCCTCGACATCTATAATGCTTCGGGTTCAACCTATGTGAAATATGATGCGATCGAGATTATAGTAGTAAACATGAGTCTTGGCTCTTTTCCCACATCTTCTACTGGAACTTTTCAATATTTGATAACTGTTGAGAATCAAGGTGTCACTCAAAACTCATTCGTGGTATCAGAGAATATAAAAGTGAGAGCTGAAATAGATGGCGAAGCACCTCAAGAATTAGATGTAAGCTCACAAGAATGGGCTCAGAATGGACAAGTGCTTGTAAACGTTGTCACCATTACCATTCAAATATCCGTCTTTGAAGGTGGTTGAGGATGCCATCAATTGTAATATCCCACATTGTCGGAACGGTTTCCTTACTTGTAGTCTTCGGTATAGTTGCAGCTAGCTTCGCGATTAACTACTCTATACTGCAACTACAAGTAATCTCGTATAACCTTCAACAAATAGCCGATTACGTCTCTGCTGAGACTTGTGACTTAGTGTCACTCTGCTTTATGAGTTCTGAAGACCAATTCATCTTTAAAGAGTTGGACCTTCCTGAAAAGATCGGATCGGAAGCGTACATGGTCTCTATAGTCCTTTTAGAAGATCGTTTTGAAGTCGTCGTCAACTCAACTGTGCATCTCTCAGTTTTCGGCGAATCGCCCCTTCCATGGTCGAGGGATGGAAACATCAGATTATATAACGGAACGAATCCGGGGATCACAGGTATAGCTCCAGGGGAGTCAATACAAAGTATCTCCAAGGGCACAGCGGTTGTGTGGTGTCTAAAGGATGGAGAGAGGATAACCTTCGGTTTGGGGGAGAGGAGTGACTAAGAGTTGGAGATAAGCTTTGAGTATATCTTAGCTGGCTTAACGATACTTTTGGTCTTGGCGTCAACCCAGATCTTCATGTACATGATGATGATGCAGAGGCTCACTGCCCTTGAACAGGAAAGCGGCTACACAGTCGCGGAAGAAATACTTGACATGATACTCCTTTCACCCGGTTACCCGCCGGACTGGGGAAGAAATCTCTCAGAATATCCTGTCTCTTTTGGCTTAGCTGAATATAACGCTATTAGGGCTTATGTCCTTGACCCATATAAGGTTGCGAGGCTACTGGAAGACTCGACAGGTTACATCCTGCCTCCGGAAGCCCGTGCCCTCATGGGGTTGAGAAGCAGCTTCCATTTCTCTCTTAGAATTAGACCAATATTTAATATCACTGTGGAAGATAAAGGAGGGGGAATCTTCCTCTTCACTGTTTTGAACAGCAAAGGCTACTTGGCTCCGAACGTTAACGTTACTGCTTATTATGTACCTACATCAATCGTTCCAGGAACTGAATATCCGAAAAGATCTAACATAACGAGCATTGACGGGAAGTGCTCACTGGATTTTTCAGGTGTGACTGGTCAAGTCTTAGTGGTTCAAGCTGAGGAGATGGAAGCCCGGGTAATAGTTAATTACCCATCGGAGTACAACTTTGTCATCGAAAGCGGGGAAGTCTTCGAGAGCGACACCTTTCTAGTCACCGAGTTAGAGTACTCAACAGGCTCAGTAGTTGGGATAGGCAAAGAGTCAGCTTCGAGGGTTGTTGAGATAGGAGGTTTAACCTACATTGTCGAGTTTGATTTGTGGGGTTGATCGGTTAATGCTTCGCAATAATAAGGGGCAGATGAGAATCGTCGAGGCTATGTTAACCTGCCTAATAGTGATAACTGGTTTCTCGATATCATTGTACCTAGCAAACGTTTACTCAGTGATTGAACGTGGAACCATAGAGAAGACAGGCATTAACGTTATGAATATACTTGTTAACCCTGAGATCGTAGAGAAGATAGTTTTGAATGAAAGTTCATGGCAGATTGAGATAAAGGGTGTTCTCGAAAACCTTCTACCTCCTGGCATATACTATCAGCTGACCATTTCAAGCATATTGACTGGTCAAGTCTTCGGTGAAGTTACCAACATCGTTGACCAACTTCAATTTTCAAGTGCCGATACAACCACTTTGAGACAAGTAGTGACATTGTCCCTGCCTTTGAGGAAGAGTGAGTTCATTCCCTTAGACGTTATGCTCATAATTGATGTTTCAGGAAGCATGGGACATAGACTGCCCGGGGATGAAAGAACGAAACTTAAAGCCGCGCAGGATGCTGCAAAAATTTTCTTAGATCAACTGAACTCATCCAAAGATAGGGTGGGCCTTGTAACTTTCAATGATGCAGCACGTCTAGTTGCTGACCTTACATACGATTTTTCTTCAATCAAGAATAAAATTGAATCGTTGAGATCTGGCGGGTATACCAATATTGGGGATGGAATAGCTAACGCGACTGCGCCGTTAGAATCTGGTGGTCGAAGGGGATCGACAATCTGGGTTATGATTCTCCTTTCTGACGGTATGGCGAATAGACCATTATATCAAGGTCGCCAAAACTTAACTTACGCTAGAGAGTACGCCCTCGAAAAGGCTGAGTATGCCTGTTCAGTCGGCAGCAGTCAGAAGCTTCGTATCTACACTATTGGTCTAGGCGCAAAAGATGATATTGATGAGTCTCTTCTGCAAGCGATTGCCCAAATGTCCAACGATGGTAAGTACTACTATACACCTTCAGCTGAAGACTTAGAAGAGATCTACACCACGATAGCCAGAGACCTCGTCTTCACGGTTCAGTATGACATAGTTGTCCTTGAATTGACATTGATAAAGCCGGGGTAAGCCTTATGCCAAAAGAGAAAACAAAAAACGCTTTGCACATAAGAAAAAACAATAGGGGACAGTTCCTTATACTCTCAGCTTTAAGCATAATCCTCGTAATGATCTCGTTAGCCTCTCTCTTAGCCTACTCCTCAGTCTCCAAGGTCTCCTTATCAATGACAAACTTTAGGGAAATAACCGCTGAAATCGCCTTGAACTTTCGCGGAGCAGTTGCGGCGGCTTTGGCCGAGGTCTCTAACGAGTTAGATCATCATGCGAGTGTAACTCGATATGCCCACTACACTACTTTGGATGAGTATTCGGATGCTGAAGTATTTGGGCACCGTTTTCTCGCCGCATGGTACAACAAGACGGTTATAGGTGACCCAGAGTCTGGAATCCCTGGGAGATACTCCGGGCTTGGGCTTAACTTATCAATCTCCCCTCCATACTTCGAATGTGATTGGTCCTCTAATCCAGGTTACTCTCTAGGCTCATCAAATGTCAGCTTGGATATTTTAGCCTATGGCTTCTACGGTTGGAAGAGCAAATTTGATGTCCAGTTGAACTTGACTATTCTAGATCTTGATGCTGGAAGGTCCGACGGGAAGACAATCACTTTTTACTTCTTCCTTGAGAAAGAGGATGACTTTCCAGTGACTGGAATCTCGGAAGGAGGTGTCTCTGTTTATTATAAGCATGTGGGAAGCAACGAGTTTTCTCAGTCTAAGAGTGTCATCCTATCTTATCTTGGGAATGGATACTATCTGGCCAAGTTTTCTATGTACTCAACCACTGTTCATGAGGGGCTTAACGAGATCTATGAACGCGCTGATGATTTGGGTGAGGAAGATTATGTTGTAGGATATAACTACACGATGCTTCGTCAAAGGATTAACGAGGTAAATGATAGTTACAACAGCCGAAGGCTGGTTGAAGCATACTGGGGTCTGACAGAATGCAGATACTGGATAAACGTGACGGTTTCAGATGAAGGAGAAGGAGGGACAACGACCATGATATCGTGGATAGATCTGGTCCGCAGCCAGATTCTGCCGACTGTTAGAGTTACGGTTCAGGATTCGAGAGGTATAGTTGTGAGTGCCGCCCGTACTTTCGAGGAGCCTAGAACGGATCGTAATGGACCAGTGGCGCGAAATCCTTCCGCCTCTCCAAACCCAACTGAGGGTGCGAATACCGTGAAATTGACGGCTTGGATTGATGATTTGTCAACTGGACTCTCGAATATCACTGATGCGGAGTACTTCATCGGAACGATCGGTGAAAGTGGGAGTGGAGCAAGGTTGCAAGCTTCAGACGGGTCTTTCGACTCGATGCAGGAAAAAGTTGAGACTACAATAGACGTTTCAGGATGGACTTTAGGCAGCCAAACAATCTATATACATGGTAAGGACTCGTCTGGCAACTGGGGAGGCTTTGCCACCCTAACCATTAATGTTACAGAACCCATTGAAATGTATGTTCTTGACATTACCTATGATCTTCCTCCACGTGGGGCGCCGAGAATTATAGTCACGATTGTCGATGTTTTAGGAAACCCTGTTCAAGGGGCTAGGGTTTCCGCGTATTGGACATACCGTAAAGAGAATATTGACGATTATGCATTCACAGATAATAATGGTATGGCAATGTTTTACCGTCCCCGCGGAGGGGGACAGCTAGTAAGCTTCACTGTAGTCAATGTCGATGCATCAGGCTATATTTATAACCCAGATCTGAACATAGAGACCACATATTATTTTTGATGGTGCCGATGGCTGTTCTAAAAAGTAGACATGGCCTCTAGTCTCTGTTCTAATATATAGAATTAATAGCATTCTAATCTATTTAATCTCAGTGATCGGCATGGGCGAGGATACAGAAATGGTTTTTTCATCAAAGGATGAGAAGGCACGGATCCCCCTAAAATGGTCTACTTCAATCATTATTTCCATGGTCTTTGTCTCTTTAGCCTTCAATGCGGCTTGGCTCTCGTGGCTACTCAAACTTCCAGAATCATCCAGCCATGTTGAGCTCTTAAGGTTCTCCTCTTACCTAGAACTCAAGGCATTCCTGAACAACACCGCCCCTTCACTGCCATACTATTACGGGATTCCAAGCATACTTAAAGGTGATCGGCTCAGCGTCTTCACAGAGGATTCAGGCGCAAACGGCAGGGTGGAATACTCGAAGACAAATATTCAGGTTGAGGGCGTGGATGAGGCTGACATAGTGAAATGTGACGGGGAATACCTTTACATATCCAATGAAAAAAGGGTCTTAATAGTCAAGGCTTACCCTCCAGAAGAGGCGAAGGTTTCAGCTGAGATTGAGCTTAACGGAACCGTTGTCGGCTTATTCGTTAACGGCGATAGGCTTGTAATCTTTGAGGTCTATTATGAAGTATCTCCGATTTTTCTCTTAGAAAAGACGGATTGGATATATGGTTCGCCGTTCACTAGTATATTAGTCTACGATATCGAGGACAGGGAGAATCCAGTTCTTGTTCGAACTGTCTCTTCCGACGGTGGCTACTTCGCCTCGAGAATGATTGGGGACTATGTATACCTCATCGCAACTAGAGGAGCCTACATCTTGGATGATGATGTTCCCCTTCCAATAATTGTAAAGGACGGTGAGGTTGAGACTGTTGAGGCTACGGAAATTCACTACGTTAACGTCACTGACTATTGGTACCAGTTCGCAACGATCGTAGCCGTCAATGTGAAGGATGATTCTGTTGAACCAGTTTACGAGACAATCCTAGTGGGCGGAAGCAGCGGAGTATACGTCTCACTTAACAACATATACTTGGCTGTTCCCCGATACAATTTTGAAGATGGATCGGAGACTACAGAGGTCTACCGCATTAGGATCGACGGCAATTTTATAAAGGCTGAGGCAAGTGGACAGGTTCCAGGGCGGATCTTGAATCAATTCTCAATGGACGAGTACGAAGGAAACTTCAGGATTGCAACGACTACTGGCTATGCCACTTGGAGCGGAGAGCTAACCTCAAGCAATCACGTCTATGTCCTCGACATGAACCTAACGATAATTGGGAGGCTTGAAAACCTTGCGAAAGGGGAGACAATATACGCGGCAAGGTTTTTGGGAGAAAGGTGTTACCTTGTTACCTTCAAGAAGATTGACCCCCTCTTCGTGATAAGCCTTGAAGACCCAACTAACCCAAGGGTTCTAGGTCAACTGAAAATTCCGGGCTACTCAGACTATCTCCACCTATACAGCGAAAACTTCTTAATAGGCATCGGCAAAGCGGCCGTTGATGCGGAGGAAGGAGACTTCGCATGGTACCAAGGCGTCAAAATCTCGCTCTTCGACGTGACCGATGTCTCTAAGCCGAAAGAGGTTGCGAAGTACGAGATAGGCGACAGAGGAACAGACTCGCCTGTTCTCAGAGACCATAAAGCCCTCTTATTCGATAGGGAACGCCACCTTCTGGTCATTCCTGTCCTAGTTGCTGAGATAGATGAGGAAAAGTATCCGAACGGAGTCCCTCCCTATGCTTACGGAGACTTTGTTTGGCAAGGAGCATACGTCTTCGCAATAACCGAGAGCAACATAACACTTCGGGGAAGGGTGACCCACATTGAAGACGACCAAGAGTTATTGAAGAGCGGATACTACTTCAGCTCTGAATATTCGGTGGAAAGAGCCCTTTACATAGACGATTTCCTCTACACAATCTCGCAAAAAATGGTAAAGATAAACGATCTGACAAACCTCAAAGAGGTCAATAGGGTCAAACTGCCCTAGCAGACTTTTGCGCCGCAATTGGAAAAACACTTTGCGGCGCAAATCAACGAGACTTTTCAGGGGGAAGATTCTTGTCTTCCTTTCCTCTCTTTGCTTATTAATTGAATTATCTTCATAATCTTCTCAACGATGACTTCAGGCGGTGTCTCCAGATCTCCGCATCGGACATCCTTTAAGAGGCCCTTCTCTTTATAGTATTTTATTAATGGTTCAGTCTTCATACGGTAAACGTTTAGGCGTTCCTTTATTACCTCAGGCTTGTCATCATCCCTCTGGTATAGTTCGCCGCCGCATCTGTCGCAGACGCCTTCAATTTTAGGTTTAAGCGTTAAAAGGTTGTAGATGGCGCCACAACTCTTGCATGTGACACGGTTCGAGAGACGTTTTATTATGATCCAGTCTGGCACGTTCAGTTTTATGACGAGATCTACCTTCGAGATTCTTTCTAAAGCCTCAGCCTGTGCAAGGGTTCTTGGAAAACCATCAAGTATAAAGCCCTTTTCAGCATCGGCCTTCTTAAGCCTATCCGCCAGCATACCTATGATGATGCTGTCTGGGATAAGCTCGCCTCTGTCGCTGTACTCCTTAAGCCTCTTTCCAAGTTCAGTCTGAGATTTTATCTCTTCCCTCACGATGTCGCCTGTCGATATGTGGGGAACATTTAGGAGGGTTGTAAGCCTTGAGGCGTAAGTTCCCTTCCCAGATCCGGGAGGACCAAGCATCACGATTCTCATTTAAAAATCGCCCCTTCCTTCGTCTTTGCCAGCCACTCCTTTAATGACTTAGCATAAATATGTTTTCCACGTTTAAACATGATGCCTCTGTCGCCCGATATTCAAGCGTTCTAGGCGTCTCCGCCTATCTTTTTCATGGACCTTGCCTCTTTCAAGTGGTGAAGCGCCGCGATTAGTAGAAAGGTGGGCAAAAGGAAAGTATGCCATATTATAGAGAAGATTATTAGAGAGCCGTATAGCCAGTATAGAATGCGACTTGTCGAACCCGCACTAGCTTCAATCAGGAGGAAGAGTACCAAGTCGGCTGCAAGCCCGAAGCTAAGGGCTTTTGCGCTGAGCCACGGATCTTTCCCGCCGATTTTAGCCTCGCTAGGTAGCAACCCCTTCAAGATTGGGACCCTTCTGCTCAGAGGAACTAGAGAGAGCAGATAGATCATGAACGGTGATAAGGATGTCCCGAAGAGGAGCCCCGTTATCAGCCTAAGCTCGTTAGTGCTTGTTCTAAGTCCAAAAAATTGGGTTAAAGCATCAAGCATCATAGGGAGAGCCATAGACAACGTGAACCATAGGTTAGGCGGTCCACTTCCCCCCTTTCTACTCATAAATACTAGGGGATAACCCGTTAAGAAGCCTATGTAAACGCCGGTGTCCCTAGCGCAGACTGGTAGGGAATTGCCACCAATCTGGAAGGTTCGCTCAGGCATCTGATGACAGACTAGGCTGCCGATAAAGTTGAAGATGCTGGTAAGCGTCTCCTCTAGAGAGGACATAGCCACCTACACCTTAACAAGTTTCTCCTAGGTAAGACGACGATGCAGCCGAATCCTTCTTGACTATTCAGGGATAGCCTTTCCGCAGTGGGGACAGAACCTCGAGTCCGGAGAGACCTGTCGACCGCAGTTTGGACAGACCCTGACAGGTGCTGGAGCCGGGGGAGGCGCAGCCGGCTTCTCTCTTCTTACGACGAGGTATATGATCAGCCCGACTATCCCGGCGATTAGGATGACGATGAGCCATAGGACGCCGTTCATTCCACGGGACTCAGCGTCTCTATATACCCAAATGCAGAGTAAGATGGCTACTATATACCAAACTATGACTGGCGCTAGACAGAGCGTGCCCCAAAGAACTGACCAATACCTTTCTACACCAATAGAAGAGGATAGAATCTCTTTCACCTCTGCCAACATATCTATTTTTACACGGATCTTTTCTTATAAAACTTGCACCCCCAAACCCAAACAAAAAGGAGCACAATGTAAATGGTTAATCCTATTTTGTCAAAGGATATAACATTGATGCTTGCCAATACCAGCTAGTGACAGCAGCAAAATTAATCGATGGAAAGAACCCAAGTGTCACAAACATGAAAGTTTCAAAGGCTTTCCTGTATTTTGATAAGGGGCTTTCTTGTATAAATC
>CAYSEL010000129.1:0-7868 GCA_964430035.1 uncultured Candidatus Bathyarchaeia archaeon | reverse complement strand
CCCGGTTCAAATCCGGGCGACCCCACCACAAATACTAGAGGTTTCATAAAGAGGTTAGAAACGCACAGCTGATAAGCTGAGGTTTTGACTATGCGAAGATCTTTGCAAGCTCTATTTCTCGTCGCGACTTTTTTCTCTGTTTTCAATGTGGCTTACGGCGTCTGGGTGGTTGATATCAAGCATTCATGGGACCCAAACTGGTGGCTTGATAGGAGGTTTCCCTTCAATCTTATGCCTCTCTGGGTCTTTGTGGCGGTTTCACTAATCATCTTTCTACTCAGCGTCTTCTTCACATGGATTAGTAAACCGGAGGGGTTCAGGTTGAGATGCGACTGGGTTAATAAGGCTCTTCTTTACGTTGCGGCTGGAATGTTCGTTTGGATTGTGTGGGCGCTCAACATAGTCCATACCTATTATATCGGCGATTTTTGGGTCGTCCGCATATTGGAGAACATTTGGAAAGGAAAAGACATTCTCGCATTGCCCATCTCTGATATAGATGTCTTCCCAACTTTAGGAGATACCATCATTATAGCATATATCCTCTCATTTCTACTCTTCTATATAGCGGCTTTCCGGGCTTACAAAAAGATCAACTCTTCTGAGGCAGGTAGCCTTTAAACATATTTTTCCCTTCATGTTATTTTGAATGAATATACGTGATGCCGCCATTTACATGAGCCTACGCGACATCGGAGATGTGGAAAAGGGTTGTTATTTCTCCTTTCTTAACCTGTTTATGGTCTCACCTATTAAAGCGACAATCAAGAACCAGCAGACTGCTCCAGTCATTAATGAGAATAACCCAGTGGGGGAGGGTCCCTGATAAGGAGGGAATAGGATCATGCCCAAATTTTCTGCCAAAATGACCAGATAGTCAACCTGTCTGCCTCGGAATAGGTGAATAACCCCCAGATAAGAATTACTTCAACGATCAGCGTAATTAAGGCGTAAAGTGCTATTCTACAGTATATGCTTCTCATCGGAGTCGCAACAATGTAGGAACAATCCAGTTATATGTCTTCCCGCACCAGTCAGATGGATGACTTCTGCAGGTTTATGGATTGAGAAGAAATTTGGAATGCTACTAGTGATTAGGGTTCTGTCTATTTTGTGGCGCAAAGCGTTTTTCCAATTGCGGCGCAAAAAAGGGAGCGGTCACCCAGGTCTCTGTTTGAGTTCTACGCCTAGGCTCAAGAGAACCTGCGCTTCCAGGTCTTTGAACTGCATCTCGTATAGGTGCTTGTAGAGTCCTCCTTTTCTGATCAGTTCACGATGCGTGCCCTCTTCAACGATTCTTCCATCATCGATAACAAGTATTCTGTCTGCCTCCCTAACAGTTGAGAGTCTATGAGCGATAACGATTGATGTTCTGTCCTTGAAGAGCTTCTTCATCGCCCTTCTTATTAGAAGGTCAGTGTAAGGGTCGATGCTCGAGGTTGCCTCGTCAAGAATCAGTATGGCCGGATCTCTCAGCAAAGCACGGGCGAAGGAGATGAGTTGCTTCTGCCCAACTGAGAGGCCTGCCCCCCTTTCACCTATCTGCGTGTTGTATCCTTCCGGAAGTTTCGATATGAATTCGTGTGCTCCAACGATCTTAGCGGCTTTTATGACCTCTTCATCCGTAGCGTCTAACCTTCCATACAGTATATTCTCCATTATTGTTCCGGTGAAGAGGAAGGATTCCTGAAGAACTATTCCCATCTGGCTTCGAAGAGACCTCTGCTTGACCTTCTTTATATCGTAACCGTCGATTTTTACCGTTCCTGATTGCGGCTCGTAAAATCTGCTGATCAGCTTTATTATGGTGCTCTTCCCGGCTCCTGTCGGTCCCACCAAGGCGACTGTCTCTTTCGGTTTGATTCTGAAACTTATGTTGTGCAGGACTGGATGTTCAGGATTGTATCCGAACGTCAAATTTTCAAAGACGATTTCCCCCTTGATCGGAGGCATCTCTACAGCGTCTTCGCTGTCCTTTATCTTCGGTTCTGTATCGATAAGCTCGAATATTCTTTCTGAAGCTGCCAACGCAGATTGGATGCTATTGTAGAAGTTCGTTAGGTCAAAGACTGGACCGAAGAACCTTCCGACATAGAGAAGAAATGTAATGAGCGTCCCAACAGCATCTTCAAGAGTACCCAGAGCCCCACTAAACGCCAGCATCCCACCATAAAGCATGATTATTCCAGTTCCTGCGGCTTGGATCATCTGGATGGTTGGAAAGAATGTCCCTTCAACCTTTGCCGCTTGAATGTTCGCTTGGAAATCTTGGATGTTTGCTTCTCTAAACTCCCTTATCGCATCCTGCTCCTTCGTGAAGGCTTTTATCTCCCTTATTCCAGCCAAGCTCTGCTCCAGTTTAGATGTGACGCTGGAAATTTGAGCCCTTGTTGCCCTATATGCTTGTCTAAACTTGGAGTTGAAGAGTAAAGCCGCCCCCGCAATTAATGGGACGATAAGTAACGATATAATAGTCAAAGGAACATTTATCGCGATCATCATTATTATGACGAGGCTCATGCTTAATACGTCGCTGATGACTGACACCGCGCCTGAGATGAAGACTTCACCTATACTGTCCGTGTCATTAGTTACCCTTGAGATTATATCGCCACTGTCTACCCTATCGAAGAAGCCGAATTCCAAATTCTGAAGCCGCGTGAAAAGTTCTCTCCGCATCTCAAAAAGCATGTTTTGACCAATCTTTCCAACACTGTATCTCCGTGTCACGTTGGCTAACCAATCGATGATTGTAACCCCTAAGAATGCAAGGATCATCAACCATAGACCAGCGAGGTCGCCCCTCAAAATGTATTTCGACACTATCTCTCTGCCCAGTAGATAAGGAGTTAACGCTACAGTAATTGATGTCACAACGATTGATAAGATGATTATGGTGAAGAGCATTTTATATGGGAAGAAGTATCTCAACAACCTGACAATCAGCACTTTGGCTGGTGTCTTTCTCTCAGGCTTTCCCTCTTCTAGATGGTGGTGGGGATGAAAATGCCAGCCCATCTCACTTTAACTCCTCACCCAGATCGTCCCTCGTCGTCCCCTGATCTTTCAGTCCAGCCTCAGTAATACTGGGCTCAAGAACCTCTTTTTGAGCTTCATATAACGTCTGATAAAGCTTGTAATAGAGACCTTTCCTTGCCATTAGGGTTTCATGATTTCCTTCCTCAACTATTCTTCCATTCTCAAGCACCACAATCTTGTCTGCGTTTCTGATGGTTGATACGCGTTGGGTTATTATGAAGGCTGTTCGGTTCTTAAGTAACGCCTTTAAAGCCTGTTGGATCTCATATTCAGTGTCCACATCGATGCTGGATGTTGAATCGTCCATAATCAATATCTTCGGATCCATAAGCAATGCCCTTGCGATGGCGATTCTCTGCTGCTGTCCTCCTGAAAGTGTTACTCCCCTCTCTCCAACTATTGTGTCGTACCCATTAGGCAGCTTCATGATGAAGTCATGCGCTTTGGCTATCTTTGCAACCTTAACCACCTCATCCATGGACGCGTCAGGTTTGCCGAAGACAATATTCTCCTTTACGGACATGTTGAAAAGGAAGATTTCTTGGGAGACTATGCCTATATGCCTCCTCAAATCTTCAATCTTCAAATCCCGAATGTCATGCCCATCAATAAGTATCCGCCCAGAAGAGACATCATAGAACCTTGGAATAAGCCTAATTATTGTGCTCTTTCCAGAACCGGTGGGTCCCAGAAGAGCAATAGTCTCACCAGGCTTAGCTTCAAGGTTAATGTCTTTCAGAACTGGTTTGTCCCTGTCATACCCGAAGGATACATTATCGAAGATGACATGCCCACTTATTGAGGGCAATCTCTTTGCGTCCGACTTTTCTTTAACATCTGGAGCGGCATTTATAATCTCGAAGACCCTCTCAGCTGCGGCTACCATCCCCTGATAGCCTGCCCATATCATCCCAAGCATCATCACCGGTCTCAGAAGCATGCCTATATAACTTGCAAAGACGAAGAGCTGGTCAATAGTGAATTGGTAATTAATTATCTTTAGACCTCCATACCACATGATCAATGCTGTAGAGGAACCCAAAACAAGCGATCCTACGGGATCAAATATCGACCTCAACTTGACTGCTTTCATCATAGTCTCATAGTATTTTGTGTTGTGCCCTTGGAACTTCTCTATCTCGTAATCTTCACGTGCAAATGAGCGGACAACCCTTATGCCCGTGATGTTCTCCCAAAGGGTTGATGTCATTTTTCCGTAATATTCACGTGAGGTTTGAACTATGGGTCTTATCTTCTTCCCGTAAAATCCATAGACTAGAAACAAGATTGGAACTATCGCCAATAATAGGAGTGACAGTTCATAATTAATCGTTACCATCGAGATTATTACAGCTACCAGAAGAAAGGAGGAATCGAAAAGCATTCTCAACTGCCAACCCACGAACCCCTTTATCCTGTCAGCATCGGTCGTAACCCTTGACATCAGTTGCCCAATCTGCATCTTGTCGAAGAATCTGAAGGACTGCCTCTGAATCGATTTGAAGGCGTCGTTGCGGACATCAAAGACAACCTTCTGTGAGAAATAACCATTAGCATAACGCTGTATGAGCGAAAAGACCGCTGCAACTCCAGTCAATACTAATATTTGAAGAACCAACAATACGAGTAGGTTAAAGTCACCTATCATCAAAATGTTCGCTATCACCCTTCCAGACAATATGGGAATGTAAACATTGATGTATGTGGATACTAACATCGCGCCAGTACTGACCGCGAACCACTTCCAATTCCTGACCACATACTTCAAGAGCGTCCGCAGAGTCGACAACTAAGGCTTCCTCCATTTCTTCAGTTCCTTGCACAGCTCACTCATCACGCGTCTAAACTCTTCATTCTCATATAGGCGGATGCTCTCCAAAACGGACAACAGCAAGCCTAGGGATGGACCGTGCGTCTTGACAGGTTCCTTCTGTTGCGAGATAACTTCTTCAGAGGTTATGCTTCTGAGAAAGGAGAACTTTTCAATAAGATCTACGATCCTTTCGCCCTTCTCCGGCGAGACATCATATCCAAAAGCTGATAGATTCTCAACCGCGCCCTTGCATATGTCCTTCGTCCACTTCGCAATGTCTTCCGACCCAGGTATAAGCCCTTCGCTGAGGGTGTAGGAGATTATGAACCTCTTCGCAGTAGATTGATAAAACTTCTCGACAAGATTTCCTTTAACAAGGGTACGGGTCTGCTCTACAAGTCCTGCCTTTTCAAGGAGACCTAAATGATACAAGATTGAGGAGACATTTTTGTCCAGAAGCCTAGCGAGCTGGCACGGCGTCATCTCACGCTGTCTCAGATTGTGAAGAATGTCTCTTCTGCACTGGTCTGCAAAGAGCTTAGCAGTCTCAGGATCCTTAATCACAAGGAAATCTCTCATAAGGACACATTAACAGAAAAATGAATCGTTACATAAAAATGTATCGTCATAAACAAAATTTAAACTGCAAGATCGAATCATTTACAGAGCAAATAAAAATTCGTATTGATGGAAAAAAAATGATCAGGGTTCTTTAGGCGTTTTGATGTTAGGCGGTAAGTGCAAATATAGTCTACATTTCCTTGGCAACAGAGACTCTTTGCCTAGGAACGGCTAACATTTCTTCAACATTTCCCATGTATTCAAGTAATTCTCTCCCTTTATCAGTGATCTCGTAGATTCGTCTATTCTTGACCTCAAACTTTCTAATTAACCCTTTTTTGATCATGGAGTCAAGGATCTCCCTCATCGGTGTCCAAGAAAGGTTACATTTGTACATGATGTTTGTCGGTTTGTTGACTCCGGAAGATACTGCTTCGAGAACATCGATGTATACTTCGAGTCTCGATCTCTTCCACATTGTTCAACATCAACCTTTCTCTTTCTGCCTTTATCCTTCGATAGGACCCAATGTCCTTATCTAGGTTATGAATGGTAAACATGTAGTATTAAACCAGAGAAAAATGGACGGTTGCAGAAATGCCTAGAATTTCACCCAAAACGGCATCGAAGGCTTAAGATAGAGCCTAACAGAAGCAAAGACTTAAGAACTTTGTTTACGATTCTGCAGAGAGACCGAAAGGAGATCAGCTTTGACGTTTAAAGATATAATGGAAAGATCCAGAAGAAGTAAAGCCTCGAATATAGTCCTAGCGTTAGATCAACTCCCCTGTGAACCCCATGAAACCATCACGGAAAGTTTGAAGATTCTTGAAAAGGTGCATGAGCACATCTGCGCGTTGAAGTTGAATTACCATCTAGTTCTGCCATTTGGTCTTTCCAACGGTGTAAGGAGAATAGTTGAAACCGCCCATAACTTAGATTTACCCGTCATAATGGACTGCAAGATAAACGATATAGGATACACAAATAGTGCAATTGCAGAAAACTTGTTCAAAGCGGGGTTCGACGCTGTCACCGCAAACCCCTTCATAGGATGGGAGGAAGGAATCCAACCAGTCTTCAAAGTTGCAAGGGAGATGAACCGAGGCGTCATTCTACTCGTATATATGAGCCACAAAGCTTCATGGGAGGGCTATGGGCAGACAGTTTACGATGCGGAGACTGGAAAGCCTAGAGCCAATTACTTACTCTTCGCCGAGAAGGCTTTGAGATGGGGTGCTGACGGCGCAGTTGTCGGAGCCACTTACCCAGAAAAGATAAGGGAAGTACACGCCATCCTCGGAGATAAGGTTCCAATCTACTCGCCAGGTGTTGGTGTTCAGGGCGGGGATGCAAAGAGCGCCGTCTCATTAGGCGCGAGATACCTAATTGTTGGAAGAGCAATAACGCTTTCAAACAAACCTGAAGAGGTTGCACTCAACATCAAGGATGCTGCAAAATATTAAGAGGGTTCTCACGTACAATTATGTCTGGTAGAGACTCAAAATGAAGATTAGCAGTTATTTCGTCCAGAGTTCTTTTCTCAGCAAGTCTCGAACCGCAGCTCTTATAGCTGCGCTTCGGCTTGGGTACATATTCTGCCTCACGAGTTCATCTAGGCCTTCAAGATATGCTTCAGGAAGCAAGACTGTTACGAGTTTCATTCCGCCTCACACCTCTTAACATAACCAGTTGCATTGCACCATAAAGGTATGGATGCACATATTATGTTATTTGAGGATTAAGTTTAAAAGGGTTTACCATCACTAAAAAAGGTGTTCATCCAAGTTAAGAAAACTAGTAACAATTTGAGGGTGCAGGATTTTGGAAGAGTTCAATCCCAAAGATTTTGTGGAGGCACAGGTTAAGGAAATCCAGGGTGTAATTGGCGGCGAAAAGGCAGTAATCGCTGTTTCAGGGGGTGTGGATAGCTCAACCTGCGCTGTCTTGACGCATTTGGCAATCGGGAAGAACCTTATCTGTGTAATGTTAGACGACGCCTTTATGAGGGAAGGTGAGCCTGAACGGGTTGCCAAAGCTCTTTCAAGCTCTCCCCTAAACCTTCCGGTTAGGATAGAAAGGGTTCAGGAAAGGTTTATAGAGGCGCTTAAGGGGTTGAAAGATGCTGAGGAAAAGAGAAAAGCCTTTCGGGAAACCTTCTATAAGACCCTCAGCGAGATAGCGAGGAGAGAGGGAAGTCACTATCTTGTGCAGGGAACCATACTCGCCGACATAATCGAGACTGTGGGCGGAATAAAGACTCAACATAATGTTCTAGAACAGATGGGGATAAGCACAAAGGAACTTTACGGGTTCAAGGTTGTTGAGCCACTGGCGACATTGCTGAAGTGGCAGGTCAGAGAAGTGGCGAGATACTTAAAGATTCCTCCCGAAATCTCTGAGAGGCAACCGTTTCCAGGCCCGGGACTCTCAGTTAGAGTTGTGGGCGAGGTAA
>CAYSEL010000128.1:0-3211 GCA_964430035.1 uncultured Candidatus Bathyarchaeia archaeon | reverse complement strand
CTTCAAATTTGATTCCAGATTTTTCAGAGTAGCCTAGAGCTGCTGGCCTCGCCGAGTCTGGTACGGGTACAACGATATCGCCATCAAGAGGATATTTTTCAGCTAATCTTCTCCCAATCTCCTTTCTGGCAAGGTATACGTTGATTCCTTCTATAACAGAGCTTGGGTTGGCAAAATAAGTATATTCAAACGGGCAGTGGGCATGCCGGCTTTGATCTGAAAATCTTTCTTCGAAAATTCCGTCATTATTCACAGTTATTATCTCGCCTGGTTCCACATCCCTTATGAGACGCGCGCCCAATGTATCGAGGGCGCAACTTTCTGAGGCTATGATGTATGATTCTGACTCTTCATGCCAGCCGATGCAGAGAGGTCTGAAGCCTCTTTCATCCCTTGTACCAATTAATTCTTCTTTGTTTGTTAAGATGACCATGGAAAAAGAACCGTTCAAATAAGGGTTCAAGTCTTGAAAAGCTTCAGTCCATGTCTTGCCCATCTTTAGACGCTTATATAGGCTTATGCCCATCAATTCAGAATCTGTCACCCCTGAGGTTGATGTGTATCCTTGCCTACTCAAGTTCTTGATGAGTAATTCCCTCTCAAGGGTACCATTATGCGCTAGGCGGAACCCATTCTTTTCGTCGCGATTGCCGATCTCTAGGGGATGCGCATTCTTTAGGGTTGACTTAGCTGTTGTCGAATAACGCACATGTCCAATCCCGACATTGCCGCCAATTTTAGCGATATTATTGTGCTTAGAATCGATAAACTGAGTTATTATGCCAAGCTTCTTTAAGGTCGGGTGTCCCTTTACAGCTATGCCCCAAGCCTCCTGCCCCCTGTGCTGGAGAGACTCCAGACCTGTAATGAGCATGGGAACTACATTACAACCCTTCAGCGAATAGATTCCAATGACACCACATTTTTCATACATTTTTATCTTCCACGCATAAAAAATGATGTCAAATAACCTTTTTTCATAAGAAGCTAAAATTACAAGTATGCATAAATGTTCTTATATGGTCGGTTAGAGACTGGAGTTATCCTTGTAAAACTTGCATTCATAATCTCTTCAAGATCGCACTTAAAGTAGGTGCAAAATTCCTTCACTAATCCGTGAATCACTTTCAAATCTTCCCCGCTGGTTTTGTCCAGTTTTGTCTCTTTCCTAACGTATCCAACTTCGCCACGTATGTAGATCACCCCTCCATGCATCCCAGCTCCGATGAATCTTGTCGAATGACTTCTTCCCTGGCGGAGATTTAACCCAAGTACAAGTATGACTCCTCCAGCCATATATTCTCCTAGAAAGTCCCCTGCACAGCCACCTATGACTATTTGAGGTTTAATGCTATCAAACTCTTTCATATGGATTCCAACACGATATCCAGCATCGTCACGAATGAATATCTTTCCGCCACGCATTGAGTAACCTGTCACATCTCCAGTTTTTCCATGGATCACGATCTTGCCGCTATTCATGGTATTGCCGCATCCATCCTGCGCATTTCCATACACAATAATTGATGGTCCATCCATAAAGGCGCCTAAGTCATTGCCTGGCGTCCCATAAACTTCAATTTCAACATTACTTAGACCTGCTCCAATGTATCTTTGACCATAAACATTCTCAACCTTCACTTTCCTTATACCTGCTCGGGCAAGTTCTCTGAGAAATCTATTGAGTTCTCTATAGGTCATTTCCTCAGCATTGATTACCGCTATGTCATTCTCTAGAGTGATGTAGGAGTTCAGATTCGCCATTTTATTCACCAGCCATTTTGACGCCTAAGATTCTTAGTTCAGTCTCGTTCAATCTTACAGCTCTAAGATGGTCGCGATTTCCACGCAGACTTTCAATTGCGTTGATACCCATCCCACCTAGCATCTCTTTGATCTCCATATTCCAAGCCTGAACAAGATTTACCAACCTTTTTGATGCGGCATTTACATCCAGCCTAGCTGATATCTTAGGGTCAGTGGTAGCGAGTCCCCATGGGCACTTGCCTGTGTAACAGCTTTGGCAGAGTGTGCACCCCATAGCGACTAAGGCAGCTGTGCCTATGTAAACGGCGTCAGCACCCAAAGCAATTGCCTTCACGACATCAGCGCTATTCCTAATTCCACCAGATGCTATGAGTGACGCCTCGTTCCTGATTCCTTCATCACGAAGCCGCTGGTCAACTGAGGCTATAGCCAGCTCGACCGGTAAACCTACATTGTCTCTGACAATTTTTGGCGCTGCTCCGGTTGCGCCTCTTACACCATCCAACACAAGGATATCAGCGCCTGCGCGTACTATGCCGCTGGCAATTGCGGCAGAATTATGTACAGCAGCGATCTTAACGGCTATAGGCTTCTCATATTCAGTGACTTCCTTCAGAGCGTAAATTAGCTGTCTAAGGTCTTCAATTGAATAGATGTCATGGTGAGGCGCGGGAGACAAGGCATCAGTTCCCTTCGGGATCATCCTTGTCTTCGCAATATCTTCAGTAACCTTTTCGCCTGGGAGGTGCCCGCCGATGCCAGGCTTCGCGCCTTGTCCGATTTTGATTTCTATGGCAGCGCCAATGTTAAGGTATTCTGGATGAACCCCAAACCTTCCTGAAGCGACTTGCATGATAGCGTGGTCTGCATACTTGTAAAGGCGTCTGTCGAGTCCGCCTTCGCCGGTGTTGAAGTATGTGCCCAGCTCGGATGCAGCTCTAAGCAAAGCTTCATGGGCGTTAAAGTTTATGGCTCCATAAGACATGGCTGCGAACAAGATTGGTGTCTCTATATGAAGTTGTGGAGCAAGTTCCGTCTTCAAAACGATATCGCCCCCATTAAAGTCAAAGTTAAGCTTCTTAGGTTTCTTTCCAAGATAAGCTCTGATCTCTATGGGTTCTCTTAACGGGTCGATTGAAGGATTTGTCACTTGGCTGGCGTTCAATAAGAGGTTATCCCAGTAAGTAAAACCATCTCTATCGCACCCCATCCCTGAGAGTAATGCGCCGCCTGTTTCAGATTGCCTTTTGACTGATACAATCATCTCTTTTGTCCAGTGATAATTCTTGGTGTAGGTATTAGGATTCTCTTTCACCGTGATTGCTTTTTTTGGACAGAAGATGACGCAACGCAAACAGTTAACGCATTCTTCGCTTTTAATAAGCATCACGTCTTTTTCTTCATCATAATGAAAAACACCGTACGTGCACTGTTCAACACAAGC
>CAYSEL010000127.1:0-7374 GCA_964430035.1 uncultured Candidatus Bathyarchaeia archaeon | reverse complement strand
GGGCGACCTTCATGTAACGGGGAATGTTGAGGAGAATCTGCGGAGGCTAAGCCTTGTGACTGGAGAGGTTTTAGAGCAGAATCGGATCCCCGTCTTCATCGGGGGCGAGCACACCTTAACCCTAGGCGTAGCCGAGGGTATCAAAAGAGATTTTGGACTGGTATGCTTCGACGCCCATCTAGATATGAGGGATGAGTATTCCGGCCAGCAAGTATGCCACGCAACCGTCATGCGAAGGATAAATGAGAAGGTCAAACCGTCCACAATTGTTCAGTTGGGAACAAGAGCTGCATCCAAAGAAGAGGTCAAATATGCAGAGAAGGTAGAGGTGACCTACATAACTTCCTACCAGATTATGCGGGAAGGGGTGGAAGAAGCGGCGGAACTTGTAAACAGGGCCTTGACGAACTGCAAACACATCTATGTGACAGTTGACTTAGATGTCCTTGACCCGTCTTTTGCACCCGCAGTTCAGAACCCTGAACCTGAAGGTCTCGCAACTCATTCGCTGCTTGAGATTCTGCATAGGGTTTGTGGTAGTCGGGTTGTTGGATTCGATCTTGTCGAGGTTGCGCCTAACTATGACTCTGGGACAACTGCCATACAAGCTGCGAAGATCATCTTCGAAATAATGTCTTTTATTCGAAGGGGCAGATAGAAGAATTAGAGGGGAAGAGAAGGAGTTTTACAGCATCTTTCCTCAAGCATTCGTCCCCAATTCACACTTACTTCGCTTTGGCGATTGAAGTAACGTTAATTAGTATCCGCGGATATTTGTGTAGAGATTATGAATGGAGTGATGAAAGGGTTTTGGCTGAGAACATACTTGAGATAAAGAATCTTACGGTTGAGGTTCAGGGCAGAAAAGTACTGGAGGATGTGAATCTAACTATCCCAAGGGGGGAGGTCCATGTCCTCTTCGGTCCGAACGGTTCAGGGAAGAGCTCCCTCATAATGGCGACTTTAGGCTTTCCCTCTTATAGGATCGTTTCGGGCGAGATAATCTTTGATGGAAAAGACATAACGCATCTACCCGTGAATGAAAGGGTTAAGCTTGGCTTAAGCGTGGCTTTTCAGAATCCACCTGCGGTCAGAGGAGTTAAGCTCGGCGGAATAATTGACCATTTTCGACCTGACAGGTTTGAGGCGCTTGATCTTCTTGAAAAGGTGAAGTTGCCTCCTGAATTTTTGGGGAGAGATGTCAACCTAGGTTTTTCCGGCGGGGAGATTAAGAAGTCAGAGGTGCTTCAGATACTTGCGCAGGGGGGAAGATTCATCATCCTCGATGAGCCGGACTCAGGCGTCGATGTTGAAAACCTCCAGCTAGTAGGGAGGCTTATCGGCGACATGCTTAAGGACCGTTCAGGTTTGATAGTCACTCATCTTGGTCACATCTTACGTTACGTCGATGTTGATAAGGCTCATGTCCTAATTGAGAGAACGATCGCTTGCTCCGGCGAACCGATCAAGATTCTCGGTCAGATATTGAATGAGGGTTATGTTTGGTGTATGAAATGCCCAAAGGTAAAGAAGAAATTTCAAGAGCAGGGGATAAACCCGCAGCATTAGGTCCAGATGTCGACGTGACTAAATATTCACGGGAGACGAAGGAGTGGTTATCATGCCCAGTTTCGCTCCTTCCCAAAGATATTCTTGAAAGGGCTCTTGAGGTAGGAGTGGTCCCGGAGGAAAATTCCCGTTCAGCCACGTATTTTCAGCTTGATCATTCCGTAGTCTCGGAAGCCGTTGAGAAATTTTTTGAAGGCAAAGTTGAGGTCATGAGCACGAAAGAGGCTTTCAAAAGGTATGATTGGTTTAAGGAGTATTGGTGGAGGCTCATCCCCGCCGACGCTGACAAGTACACCAAGCTTGCGGAGTTAAAATGGGACCAAGGCTACTTCATGAGGATACTTGAAGATCAGAAGGTTATAGTTCCGCTTCAAGCGTGCCTCTTCATCTCAACGGACAACCTGAACCAGAACGTTCACAATGTCATTATATGCGAACCCGGCTCTGAAGCCCAGATAATAACTGGATGCACAGTTCACCGGAATGTTCACCGTGGACTGCATGTTGGGGTCACAGAGTTCTACGTGAAAGAGGATGCTAAGCTCACCTTTACGATGATCCATAACTGGGCTCAAGGCTTTGATGCACGTCCAAGGTCAGCTGCCCTCCTCGAGGATAACGCGACCTTCATCAGCAACTTCATGTGTTTCAAACCGGTTAGGAGCCTGCAGATGTATCCGGTTGCTTACTGCAAAGGCGCAAGTTCAAGGGTCAGCTTCAACAGTATCATCTATGGCTCCGGGGATTCTTGCATAGATGTGGGCGCTAAGGTTGTCCTCCAGAATGAGAAGTGCAGGGGGGAGGTTATAACGAGGGCAATAGCAACTGATAACGCCCAGATCTATTCAAGAGGCTTCCTGCAAGGCGAACATGGGGAGAGCAAAGCACATCTGGAGTGTAGGGGGTTACTCCTATCTGATAAAGCCATGATACATGCTGTTCCAGAGCTCCTAGCTAAGGCTGAAGGGGCGGAGCTCTCGCATGAGGCAGCTGTCGGCAAGATTGCGGAGGAGCAGATACTATACCTAATGGCAAGAGGCTTCACACAGGATGAAGCTGAAGCCCTCATCGTTAGGGGATTCATGGATGTAAGCATCTTTGGGTTGCCGAAAGAGTTGGAAGCCGAGATCCGGAGAATCGTCGATACCACCACGAGAAGGGAGCTTTAATTTCCCATATTGGTTAATTTCTTACAATATTTATGGGAAGAACGGTTCTAGACGGCAACATTTATGACAGGTCTAAAATCAGAGAAGGATGCCGTTCGGAAGAGAATATGGGCGCTTATGGAGGAGAAGGGCGTATCAAGGTTTCCTAAACCAGTCTATGGAAGGATCCCGAACTTCGAGGGCGCAGAGGAAGCCGCCGAGAAGCTTTTCAACCAGCCCGAGTATGGCGGAGCCGAAGTTGTAAAGGTCAACCCTGATGCGCCTCAACATTCAGTGAGAGCTAAGGTCTTATCAGATGGGAAGGTTCTCATAATGCCGACACCTAGGTTGAAAAGCGGGTTCCTCCTCCTCGACCCTCGAAGGATTTCGTCAAGGATGCATGCTGAAGCCTCTACAATCAGGGGTTCCTTCAGATATGGTCGCATCTGCCCCTTAGATGAAATGCCCAGGGTTGACCTCATAGTTGTCGGTTCAGTTGCAGTCTCCAGAGACGGTGTGCGACTGGGCAAAGGGGGAGGATACGGCGAGATAGAATATGCAGTCTTAAGGGAGATAGGTTCAGTGGGGGAGGAGACACCTATATTCACAACTGTTCACGACGTCCAGATAGTTGACCACTTACCTAGAGAAGAGCATGACTTAGTGGTAGATGTAATATTAACGCCGACTAGGATCCTGAGAACAGGGAATAAGCAAGAAAAGCCGAGGGGGATATTCTGGGAGAAGATTACTGCATATCAGCTCAGAGAGATGCCTATTCTTTCAGAGTTAAAGGATCTCAGGATGGGCGCCAAGGTTGGCTAATAGCCAGCCCTCTCCAGAATCCTCTTTACGGCTTTATACGCTGGGGAAGAGTTGGGCAGTTGGAGAAGAGACCTGCCTTTTAGGCAGTATTCCTCAACATTCTTGTCGTATAGTATATTTCCCAAATATTTCAAGCCCTCTTTTTCAGTGAAACTAAGTTCTTCAGTGAACCTGTACCCTCCGACTAGATAGAAATTCTTAAACTCTATCCCAACTTCCTTCACGATTCTATAAGCTCTCTCAACATGCTCAAAAGATTTTTTTGACGGGTCTAAAATATCGAATAGGTCGTCTACTTTTGAAGTTATCTTCCGGTTTAGATGTTCCAGCCCCGCTGGAGAGTCGACTAGGACGTACTTGTAAGCCTTTGTAAGCCGTTCTAGGGCTCTCTTCAGAGAGGCGTCAGGTAGGCAGTAGCAGCCCTCAACCCATTTCGGTCCAACAGCCATAAAGTCGAATAGTTCACCTTCGAAGAGCCCTTCCTCCCATATGCGGGACTCTATCCTCTCTGATGGTGGTACCCCAACGGTTGTTCCGCCTCCTTCAATGAATGTCTCTATTACGAGTTGAGATATCGTCTTTTTATTTGCTTCTTCAAGCGATACGCCGATTACTTCGCCTAAGCTCTGGTCAGGGTCGACATCGACGAGGAGGAGGGGTGTGTCCCTTTTCTCGACTAGATATTTGGTTGCGAGGGCTAGAAAACTTGTCTTGCCGCTTCCTCCACGCCCTAAAGAGACAAGCATCTTCACAATGCTTCCCCTGCTTTTGAAACACGTTTATCAACTCTAATAAATATTGCTGAACTCACTGGCATAGGCGACTGGAAACCTTCTAGTTTCATTGAAAAGTGTAATAAATGAGAAGAATAAAGACTATGCGTAGATGACTCTGGAAAAAGTTCTTGTTACGGGCGGAGGAGGCTTCATAGGTAGCCACCTAGTGGATGAACTTGTAAAATTGGGTGCAAAGGTAACTGTCCTAGACAATTTTGAAACTGGAAAGATTGAAAACCTAAGCGGCTGTTTAGGAAGGATTAGGTTGGTCATAGGTGACGTCCGGTCACAGTCTTCCCTTAAGGTTTCATTAAGAGATGTTGACACGGTCTTCCATCTAGCTGCCATAACAAGCGTCCCATTCTCGATTGAGCATCCGAAAGTTACGGATGAGGTTAATTTTGAAGGAACAATGCATCTTCTTGAGGGTTGTATTCGCCATAAAGTGGAGAGGTTCATACTTGCCTCGAGCTCCGCAGTCTACGGAGAGCCTAAATATCTGCCCATCGATGAGGGTCATCCTTTGAACCCTATCTCGCCCTATGCTGAGTCTAAGGTTAAGGCGGAAGAGGTCTGCATGAGGTTTCGTGAGGATTATGGTTTGAAGACAACTATACTCAGACCCTTCAACGTTTACGGTCCACGGCAGAGGAATGACCAGTACGCTGGGGTGATTGAGAAGTTTATCGAATATCTACGTGGGGCAAAACCGCTTGTAATTTATGGGGACGGATCGCAGACGAGGGACTTCATCTATGTCGCCGACGCTGTGAACGCGTTCATACTTGCCTCGAAAAGTGACCGAGCAGTTGGTGAAATCTTCAATATAGCGACTGGTCAACCAACCTCGATCAACAGTCTAGCCCAGCTTATGATTGACATATCCGGCGTCAAAGGTGTGGTGCTGCAGCATGCAGACGCCAGGGAGGGAGACATTAAGCACAGCTACGCTAATATTGAAATGGCAAGGTCGCTCCTCCTCTTCGAACCAAAAGTCCAACTTAAAGAGGGACTCTCAAAACTACTGCGCCTTAAAGGTCTAAGCAAAGTCTGAAGATTAAAAATTTATGTAGTTCAGCCCTCCCTTCTACTATAGGAGCGTAGTTGAAAGTTATGCTTGAGATTGAGGTCTGCGAGGTTAGGGGACGATGCCCAGTGTACAAGAAGGGTGACAAGATAACGATTGAAGGCCCAAGAATAGTCCTTGAAAGGACTGATGCCCTCTGCGTCCATGCGCTCCCGACATTGCTCCATTACGCCGTCGCTCTCGACCATGGAGCGGATCCTATGGAGTTAGGCTTAACTAAACCTGAAGATAGAGAATACGCCTATATCCAATGCGTCGACCCTTACAAACCCTATACAGAAGGTGGAACAGTAATCTTCAAATGCCGAAGAAGGAGATGAGTAAAAAAGAGCTTGAAATCCATGAGGATTATGATAGTTCTTGGTACACGCCCAGAAATCATCAAGTTCTCGCCGATCATCCGTACCTGCCAAAGTCTAGGCTTAGACTTCAAAATACTCCACACTGGTCAACACTACTCCTACAATATGGACCGTGTCTTCTTTGAACAGCTGGAATTGCCAGAGGCAGATTACAACCTTGACGTCGGCTCGGGCTCTCATGCTGAACAGACTGGAAAGATGCTCATCGGGATCGAGAAGGTTCTGAAAGAGGATAAACCAGACATAGTCTTAGTTGAAGGAGACACGAACACTGTTCTTGCAGGCGCCCTAGCAGCCGTCAAGTTAGGTGTCAAAGTCGGGCATATTGAGGCTGGTTTAAGGAGCTACGACCGAATTATGCCTGAAGAGATAAACCGTGTCTTGGCTGATCACTGCTCAGATATGCTCTTCGCTCCAACAGAGAAATCTCGGCGCATACTTCTCGGCGAAGGAATCTCTGAAGACAAGGTCTACGTGACCGGGAACACAATAGTTGACGCAGTTAACCAGAACCTGGAGATATCAAGGAGGAAGGTTAATCCGTTAAAGGATTTGAGACTAGAGGAGAGGTCCTATTTCTTGGCTACAGTTCACCGGCAAGAGAATGTTGATAACAAGACGAGGTTCCAAGGCATATTGAAGGGTTTGGAACTAATCGTGGAAAGGTTCAGCCTGCCAGTTGTATATCCAGTTCATCCAAGGACGAGGAGGCAGATGGAAAGGTTCGGCATAAAACCTGCAAGTCTGAAACTTATAGAACCCTTAGACTACCTTAGCTTTCTACAGCTAGAATACAATGCGAAGGCTGTTCTAACCGATTCAGGAGGGGTCCAAGAAGAGACATGCATAATGAGGGTTCCATGCGTAACGTTGAGGTACAATACTGAAAGGCCTGAAACCCTTGAAGTCGGATCAAATATTCTTGCCGGAACCATCCCGGAAGAGATTCTAAAGAAGACTGAGATGATGGTTGACGCTAAAAGGGAATGGCTTAACCCCTTCGGCGACGGGAAAGCAGGAGAACGAATAATAAAGATTATACAAGAAAATGTGTCCATTTGTTAAGCATCAATTTTATGATCTAATAATAAGTATTCGTGACCAGCAATATAAAGCTACGAAAACAGCGATTCTGGTAAACTTCAAAATTTTGCGGACGGCGGAAGAAGATTTTGTTCGGCATATATCAATGCCCCAATCCCCTCGGTCAAACTTAGATGCTAAAAGGTTCATCGATAAGCAAGTTAGAAAACTGCTAAGTGTAATAAATGAAGTTTTGCGGCGCAAATGAAAAAATGCTTTGCGGCGCAAATTAGAGGACTGCCGCAAGATTCTTCCATGCAGGATGGATTACGTCACATAAGGATCATAAAGGTAATTAAGTAATTCTGAAGATGATAAGTTTATCCCTCATGTGAGGTTTCCCTATGAACCTGGATATCATTAGTTTAGGCGAGATCCTCGCTGAGATCATGCGGAAAGATTTGGATGTTCCACATAACGTTCCAGGCTTATATGTCGGTCCATACCTAGGCGGAGCGCCAGCGATCTTCATAGACGCGGCGGCTAAGTTCGGGGCGAAGGCTGGCTTCATAACTGTGGTTGGG